>NZ_CAMHVI010000001.1:0-300000 GCF_946188585.1 Streptococcus mitis | reverse complement strand
CCTTGGTCTAGTTGCAGTGGCAGCAGTTGGACTTGCTGCATGTGGTAACCGCTCTTCTCGTAACGCAGCTTCATCTTCTGATGTGAAGACAAAAGCAGCAATCGTCACTGATACTGGTGGTGTTGATGACAAATCATTCAACCAATCAGCTTGGGAAGGTTTGCAAGACTGGGGTAAAGAACACAATCTTTCAAAAGATAAAGGTTTTACTTATTTCCAATCAACAAGTGAAGCTGACTACGCTAACAACTTGCAACAAGCGGCTGGAAGTTACAACCTAATCTTCGGAGTTGGTTTTGCCCTTCACAATGCAGTTGAAGAAGCAGCAAAAGACCACTCTGACTTGAACTATGTCTTGATTGATGATGTGATTAAAGATCAAAAGAATGTTGCGAGCGTAACATTTGCTGATAACGAAGCTGCTTACCTTGCAGGTGTTGCAGCAGCTAAAACAACTAAAACAAAACAAGTTGGTTTTGTAGGTGGTATCGAGTCCGAGGTTATCTCACGTTTTGCAGCTGGATTTAAAGCTGGTGTTGAGTCAGTAGACCCATCTATCAAAGTACAAGTTGACTACGCTGGTTCATTTGGTGATGCTGCTAAAGGTAAAACAATTGCAGCAGCACAATACGCAGCTGGTGCAGACGTTGTTTACCAAGCAGCAGGTGGAACAGGTGCAGGTGTCTTTGCAGAAGCTAAATCACTCAACGAAAGCCGTTCTGAAAGTGAAAAAGTTTGGGTTATCGGTGTTGACCGTGACCAAGTGGGAGAAGGTAAATACACTTCTAAAGATGGAAAAGAATCAAACTTTGTTCTTGTATCTACTTTGAAACAAGTTGGTACAACTGTAAAAGATATTGCTAACAAGGCAGAAAAAGGTGAATTCCCTGGCGGTCAAGTGATCGTTTACTCATTGAAAGATAAAGGGGTTGACTTGGCAGTGACAAACCTTTCAGAAGAAGGTAAAAAAGCTGTTGAAGATGCTAAAGCTAAAATCCTTGATGGAAGCGTAAAAGTTCCTGAAAAATAATGGATGGAAGTCATTTCTTAGGAAGCGGCCCTCGGCCGCTTTTTTAAGAGTTGAGACAAAGTCATTTTGTCTCAGTAAAGCTTGCTACTAGACAAACTAGCAAGTTTTATTGAAATAAAATAAGACTCTGAAAGGAAGAGCACATGGCACACGAAAATGTCATTGAGATGCGTGATATTACCAAGGTGTTTGGTGAATTTGTTGCCAACGACAAAGTCAACCTGCACCTACGAAAAGGTGAAATTCATGCACTTTTAGGAGAAAATGGGGCTGGTAAGTCCACGCTAATGAATATGTTAGCAGGGCTTCTTGAACCAACCAGTGGTGAAATTGCGGTCAACGGTCAAGTTGTCAACCTCGACTCACCATCTAAAGCAGCTAGCTTGGGAATCGGAATGGTTCATCAGCACTTTATGTTGGTAGAGGCTTTCACAGTGGCTGAAAACATCATTTTAGGAAGTGAATTGACTAAAAATGGTGTGTTAGATATCGCTGGAGCTAGCAAAGAAATCAAGGCTCTTTCTGAACGTTATGGCTTAGCTGTGGACCCTTCTGCCAAGGTAGCAGATATCTCAGTTGGAGCCCAACAACGTGTAGAAATTTTAAAAACCCTTTATCGGGGGGCTGATATCCTTATCTTTGACGAACCAACGGCTGTCTTGACTCCATCAGAAATTGATGAGTTGATGGCTATTATGAAAAATCTTGTCAAAGAAGGAAAATCAATTATCTTGATTACCCACAAGTTGGACGAGATTCGCGCAGTTTCTGACCGCGTTACAGTTATCCGTCGTGGGAAATCAATTGAAACAGTCGAAATTGCAGGGGCTACCAATGCTGATTTGGCAGAAATGATGGTGGGACGTTCTGTTTCCTTTAAGACAGAGAAGCAAGCTTCTCAACCAAAAGAAGTGGTCTTATCAATCAAAGATTTGGTGGTCAATGAAAACCGTGGTGTCCCTGCTGTTAAAAATCTATCCTTGGATGTTCGTGCGGGAGAGATTGTTGGGATTGCGGGGATTGATGGAAATGGTCAGTCTGAACTGATTCAAGCCATTACAGGCCTTCGCAAGGTTGAATCTGGTAGCATTGAGCTAAAAGGAGATTCAATTGTAGGCTTGCATCCACGTCAGATTACAGAGTTGAGTGTTGGGCACGTTCCAGAAGACCGTCACCGTGATGGTTTGATTTTGGAAATGATGATTTCTGAGAATATTGCCCTTCAAACCTACTACAAAGAACCACATAGTAAAAATGGAATTTTGAACTATTCAAATATTACTTCTTATGCTAAAAAGCTAATGGAAGAATTTGATGTTCGTGCTGCTAGTGAGTTTGTTCCAGCAGCGGCTCTTTCAGGAGGAAATCAACAAAAAGCAATTATTGCTCGTGAAATTGATCGAGATCCTGAACTCCTTATCGTCAGCCAGCCAACTCGTGGTTTGGATGTCGGTGCCATTGAATATATCCACAAACGCTTGATTGAAGAGCGTGATAACGGTAAGGCTGTCCTTGTTGTCAGCTTTGAACTAGATGAGATTTTAAACGTCTCAGACCGTATTGCCGTTATCCACGATGGGAAGATTCAAGGTATTGTATCACCAGAAACAACCAATAAACAAGAACTTGGTGTCTTGATGGCTGGTGGAAACTTGGGAAAGGAGAAGAGTGATGTCTAAAAAATTACAACAAATTTCGGTTCCCTTGATTTCTGTCTTCTTAGGAATTTTGCTCGGAGCCATTGTCATGTGGATCTTCGGTTATGATGCTATTTGGGGCTACGAAGAATTATTTTATACAGCCTTTGGTAGTCTGCGTGGGATTGGGGAAATCTTCCGTGCTATGGGGCCATTGGTCTTGATTGGTCTTGGTTTTGCCGTTGCCAGTCGTGCAGGTTTCTTTAACGTCGGACTTCCTGGTCAGGCTTTGGCTGGTTGGATTCTCAGTGGTTGGTTTGCCTTGTCGCATCCAGATATGCCACGTCCTTTGATGATTCTAGCAACTATCGTAATTGCCTTGATTGCTGGTGGGATTGTCGGAGCGATTCCAGGTATCCTTAGAGCTTATCTAGGGACATCAGAGGTTATCGTAACCATCATGATGAACTACATTGTCTTGTATGTAGGAAATGCCTTTATCCATGCCTTTCCTAAAGACTTCATGCAAAGTACAGATTCGACCATTCGTGTTGGGGCTAATGCAACCTACCAGACACCTTGGTTAGCTGAGTTGACTGGTAACTCGCGGATGAATATCGGTATTTTCTTTGCTCTCATTGCCGTTGCAGTCATTTGGTTCATGCTCAAGAAAACAACTCTTGGTTTTGAAATCCGAGCGGTTGGTCTCAATCCTCACGCATCAGAATACGCTGGTATTTCTGCAAAACGAACAATTATCCTCTCTATGATTATCTCAGGTGCTTTGGCTGGTCTTGGTGGAGCTGTTGAAGGTCTGGGAACCTTCCAGAACGTCTATGTTCAGGGGTCATCCTTAGCTGTCGGATTTAACGGGATGGCGGTTAGTCTGCTTGCAGCCAACTCACCAATTGGTATTCTCTTTGCAGCCTTCCTGTTTGGTGTTCTCCAAGTTGGAGCCCCAGGTATGAATGCGGCGCAGGTACCGTCTGAGCTTGTCAGCATTGTAACAGCGTCTATTATCTTCTTTGTCAGTGTTCATTACCTTATCGAACGCTTTGTCAAACCGAAAAAACAAGTTAAAGGAGGTAAGTAAAGATGTCTATTACAACCTTGCTCACCCTCTTGGTGTCTTCTATGCTGATTTACTCAGCGCCCCTCATCTTTACAAGTATCGGTGGTGTTTTCTCTGAACGTGGTGGTGTGGTAAACGTCGGTCTTGAAGGAATTATGGTTATGGGTGCCTTTTCTGGAGTTGTCTTTAACCTTGAATTTGCAGAACAATTTGGAGCAGCAACTCCATGGCTATCTTTGCTTGTAGCAGGATTGGTTGGTGGTCTCTTCTCCATCATCCACGCAGCAGCGACGGTTCATTTCCGTGCAGACCATGTTGTCAGTGGTACGGTATTGAACTTGATGGCGCCAGCCTTGGCTGTTTTCTTGGTTAAAGTTCTTTATAACAAAGGACAAACCGACAACCTAAGTCAAACTTTTGGACGCTTTGACTTCCCAGTCTTGGCAAATATCCCAGTCATTGGTGATATCTTCTTCAAGTCAACTAGTCTTCTTGGTTACTTGGCGATTGCCTTCTCATTCCTTGCTTGGTTTATCCTCTTCAAGACTCGCTTTGGTCTTCGTCTCCGCTCTGTCGGTGAACACCCTCAAGCAGCGGATACCTTGGGAATCAACGTCTACAAGATGAGATATCTAGGAGTTATCATTTCAGGTTTCCTAGGTGGAATTGGTGGAGCTATTTATGCTCAATCCATCTCAGTTAACTTCTCAGTGACAACTATTGTTGGACCTGGATTTATCGCCCTTGCTGCGATGATCTTTGGAAAATGGAATCCAATCGGAGCCATGCTTTCTAGTCTTTTCTTTGGACTTTCACAAAGTTTGGCTGTTATCGGTTCTCAATTGCCATTCCTACAAGGAGTGCCTGCGGTTTATCTTCAAATCGCACCTTATGTTTTGACAATACTTGTCTTGGCAGCCTTCTTTGGAAAAGCAGTCGCACCAAAAGCAGATGGTATTAACTATATCAAATCAAAATAAGCATACAAAAAAACGTCAGTTCATTCATGAACTGACGTTTTATTTTTTAGGATGTTGGTTGGTTAGGTTCAATCCCCAAGGGACCAAATTTTCAGTTTTGTTTTTGATACGAGCGATATTGTCCTTATGGCGAATGATAATCAAGCTAGCAAGAGCTAGGATAATAGCGATGAAGAGAGGATCATAGTTGCTCAGGATAAAACCAAAAAGTGGAAAGAGTAGAACTCCGATGACGGCTGCGATAGATGCTGTGACACTAGATAGTGAAATCATACTACCCAGATAGAGGGTTCCAAAGAAAACAACCGCTAGGTAGAGACAGAAGACAGGTGCAAAACCGAAAATCACTCCCGCACTGGTTGCGACAGCCTTGCCACCCTTAAATCCTGCAAAGATAGGGAAGGTATGACCAATAACAGCCAAAAGTCCAAAGATGAGAGGCGAAACGCCTTGCAGATGAAACATAATCGGAAGAAGCGTTGCTAGGGTTCCTTTGAAAAAGTCAATGACAAAGGTTGCCATACCAGCTTTCTTGCCTAAAATGCGGAAAGTATTGGTTGTTCCAGTATTGCCAGAACCATGCTCGCGCAGATTGATTTGAAAGAATACTTGTCCAATCCAGAGACCAGACGGAATCGAACCCAGCAGATAAGCTAGGATTAATAAAACTATTGTAATCATACTACTATTATATCATGAAATGGAAAAGAAAGGCAGAGAATCACTTCTGAAATTGTCACACCGGAGAAAGAAAAATTTTGCAAAATCCTTGGAAAACTTGTAGAATAGTAAAGATGAACGAATAGGAGGTTCCTTGTGTCAAAAAAGGAAATCAATATTAACAATTATAATGATGATGCCATTCAGGTGCTAGAAGGGTTGGATGCGGTCCGAAAACGTCCAGGGATGTATATCGGATCAACCGATGGTGCGGGTCTCCACCACCTAGTCTGGGAAATCGTCGATAATGCAGTCGATGAAGCCTTATCTGGATTTGGTGACCGTATTGATGTGACTATCAATAAAGATGGCAGTTTGACTGTGCAAGACCACGGACGTGGGATGCCGACGGGGATGCACGCTATGGGGATTCCAACGGTTGAAGTAATCTTTACCATTCTTCATGCAGGAGGAAAATTTGGTCAAGGTGGTTATAAGACATCAGGTGGTCTCCACGGGGTTGGATCTTCCGTTGTAAACGCCCTATCAAGCTGGTTGGAAGTTGAAATTACCCGTGATGGTGCAGTTTACAAGCAACGTTTTGAAAATGGTGGCAAACCTGTTACGACTTTGAAGAAAATCGGTACAGCGCCTAAGTCTAAGACAGGTACCAAGGTTACGTTTATGCCTGATTCGACTATCTTTTCTACGACAGACTTCAAGTACAATACCATTTCAGAGCGCCTCAATGAATCAGCTTTTCTCTTAAAAAATGTGACCTTATCTCTGACGGACAAACGAACAGATGAAGCGATTGAATTCCACTATGAGAATGGGGTACAAGACTTTGTTTCTTATCTGAACGAAGACAAGGAAACCTTGACTCCAGTCCTTTACTTTGAAGGGGAAGACAATGGTTTCCAAGTGGAAGTAGCCCTCCAGTATAATGACGGATTTTCAGATAACATTCTATCCTTTGTCAATAACGTTCGCACCAAGGACGGTGGAACGCACGAGACAGGACTTAAGTCTGCCATTACCAAGGTTATGAACGACTACGCGCGTAAGACAGGTCTTCTCAAGGAAAAAGATAAAAACCTTGAAGGGTCAGACTATCGTGAGGGACTTGCTGCCGTTCTTTCTATCTTGGTTCCTGAAGAACACCTCCAGTTTGAAGGACAGACCAAGGACAAACTAGGAAGCCCACTAGCTCGTCCAGTTGTGGACGGAATAGTGGCTGATAAGTTGACCTTTTTCCTTATGGAAAATGGAGAATTGGCTTCTAACCTCATCCGCAAGGCTATCAAGGCGCGTGATGCTCGCGAAGCTGCACGTAAGGCGCGTGATGAGAGCCGTAATGGTAAGAAAAATAAAAAAGACAAGGGCTTATTGTCTGGAAAATTGACCCCAGCCCAGTCTAAGAATCCTGCTAAGAATGAACTCTATCTGGTTGAGGGGGACTCTGCCGGTGGTTCTGCCAAACAAGGCCGTGACCGCAAGTTCCAGGCAATCTTGCCCCTTCGTGGTAAGGTTATCAATACAGCCAAGGCCAAGATGGCGGATATCCTCAAAAATGAAGAAATTAACACCATGATTTATACTATTGGCGCGGGTGTTGGGGCAGACTTCTCTATTGAAGATGCCAACTATGACAAGATTATTATTATGACCGATGCGGATACCGACGGTGCCCATATCCAGACCTTGCTCTTGACATTTTTCTACCGCTATATGCGTCCGTTAGTTGAGGCAGGTCATGTCTATATCGCCCTTCCGCCTCTTTACAAGATGTCCAAAGGAAAAGGCAAGAAAGAAGAAGTGGCCTATGCTTGGACGGACGGAGAGCTAGAAGAACTCCGTAAACGCTTTGGTAAAGGGGCTACCCTCCAACGCTATAAAGGTCTTGGTGAGATGAATGCGGACCAGCTCTGGGAAACAACTATGAATCCAGAAACCCGTACCCTCATCCGTGTTACGATTGAAGACCTAGCACGAGCAGAACGTCGCGTCAATGTCCTCATGGGAGACAAGGTCGAACCACGACGTAAGTGGATTGAGGATAATGTCAAGTTTACGCTGGAAGAGAGTGGGGGAGTTATTTTTTAAAATAGTGAGATAAAAATCCTCTAAAGAAATAGAATGAAATTAATTGAAAAGTAAGAAAAATGATAAAAAAAGTAAAATTAATAATAGTCTGTTCTTTAATTTTTCTTTTTATAATTAGTTTATTATGTTTTTTGATTGACTGGTTTGATATAGGAATATTTTCATCCCTAAAAGGGGATTGGCTAAGTTATTTTGGTAGTATAGTTAGTTCAATTGTCAGTATTTTCGGTATTTATTGGACATTAAGAGATAACAGACTTCAGCAAAAAATTGAACACCGTCGTGAGATTCTTCCGTATATTATTTATAATTTAAAAAAAATAGAAACAGATGATGATATTCTAAATAATCATCATAGTATGTCTTTTGATTATTTAGAAATGGATAAAAAGGGATATTCATTCGATAAAACTGAACCTCTTATTATTTGTTTGGAGATGGAAAATGTTGGGTTAGGAAATGCCATAGTTAAAGATTATATTTTGAACTATAATAAAGAAAGTATAAAATTAATGGAATTGAAAGAAAAAATAATAAATAACTATCTTGTTATAAAAAAAGGTGAGAAGAGAAAGATATACTTACAATTTCGTGTTCCAAATTTTAATGATTATGAAATAGATTATATGGATAATTATTCTGATACCTATGATTATAGTCAAATTGACTTTTCAATTGATATTCTTTTATATGATTTATCAAAAAATTTATATAAAGAAACATTAGAATTTAAGATAAATAAAAATACTGTTTCATCGTATACGTTTAATCAAGAAGAATATCACTATATATATAGATTTAACAAAAAGAATATTTTTCCAGTACTTCAAAAATCTGAGGAGGGATAATTAATTCAGAAATGTTAAATTTGATTTTAAAAACAGCTAAAAAGTTACAAGTCGAAGCTGTCGCTCTATCTGGTTCACGAACTGATACAAAAGCACCAAAAGACGAGTTTCAAGACTATGATGTTGTTTATGTCGTGGACGACTTAGATAATTTGACGAGTGACCTTGCTTGGTTGGACCAGTTTGGCGCTCGTATCATTGAGCAGCATAATATCCTAGGCAAGCGTCGTCTCTATCTTATGCTCTTTGAGGATGGCAATCGGATTGATTTGACTCTATGTCCTAAAGTGCATATCAAGGAGTGGGTAGAAAGTGAAGCGGATTTCACGGTGCTAGAGGACCCTAAGGGTTTGTTTGAGTCTTATTCTCCCAGTCCTCAACGTTACTGGACAAGTCCAGCTAGTCAGATAGATTTTGAAAAAGTCTGCAATGAATTTTGGTGGGTATCAGCCTATGTGGTCAAGGGTATTCATCGCAAGCAAGTCATCTATGCGATCGATCATCTCTATGGTATCTGTCAGCAAGAGTTACTAAAAGTCTTGGCTTGGCAGGTTGCAAGTGATAATGGAACAGTCGATATCGGCAAGAACTACAAGTATCTTTTCCAGTATTTACCTACAGAGAAAGGGAAAGAATTCTCAAATCTGCTTGATTTTTCAAGTGTAGAGAAAATCACTCAATCCCTATTCTCCACAATGAATCTCTTCCACAGAGAAGCTCAAATTCTTGCTCAAAAGATGGGATTTGATTATGATATGAAAGTAGCTGAGAAGATGATTCAGTATGCTGAGGAGAGACTGATTAATCGCTAACTAAATAAAGACCTTAATTTAAAAGATTAAACTACAGAAAGGGTCGTTTGGTTATTTATCGTAACTGAACACGGGACTAATTTCCGTAAAATATCCTTCTTCTACAAAACCTACTCTATATTCTTTGAAAGGAGTTGAACACGCCCTAAATGCTGTGTGAAAAAGATAAATTCTCTTGTGAGCATCGCTCGCTTTAAGAATTTCCTATTTTTACTTGATATTTTACGGGCTCTGTATCCTATATGAGTAATATCCAAAATATGTCCTTAGAGGACATCATGGGAGAGCGCTTTGGTCGCTACTCCAAATACATCATTCAAGACCGGGCTTTGCCAGATATTCGTGATGGATTGAAGCCTGTGCAACGTCGTATTCTTTATTCGATGAATAAGGATGGCAATACCTTTGACAAGAGCTACCGTAAGTCAGCCAAGTCTGTCGGGAATATCATGGGGAATTTCCACCCCCACGGTGATAGTTCCATCTATGATGCCATGGTCCGTATGTCTCAAGACTGGAAAAATCGTGAGATTCTAGTTGAAATGCACGGTAATAACGGTTCTATGGACGGAGATCCGCCTGCGGCTATGCGTTATACTGAGGCGCGTTTGTCTGAAATTGCTGGCTACCTTCTTCAAGATATCGATAAAAAGACTGTTCCTTTTGCTTGGAACTTTGACGATACCGAGAAAGAGCCGACAGTCTTGCCAGCAGCTTTTCCAAACCTTTTAGTCAATGGTTCTACTGGTATTTCAGCTGGATATGCGACAGATATTCCACCGCATAATTTAGCTGAGGTCATCGATGCGGCGGTTTACATGATTGACCACCCAACTGCCAAGGTGGACAAGCTCATGGAATTCTTGCCTGGACCAGATTTACCGACTGGAGGGATTATCCAAGGGCGTGACGAAATCAAGAAAGCCTACGAAACTGGGAAAGGGCGTGTGGTTGTTCGTTCCAAGACTGAGATTGAAAAGCTAAAAGGTGGTAAGGAACAAATCGTTATCACTGAGATTCCTTATGAAATCAATAAGGCCAATCTAGTTAAGAAAATCGATGATGTTCGTGTCAATAACAAGGTTGCAGGGATTACTGAGGTTCGTGATGAGTCTGACCGTGATGGTCTTCGTATCGCTATCGAACTCAAGAAAGACGCCAATACCGAGCTGGTTCTTAACTATCTCTTCAAGTACACAGACCTGCAAATCAACTACAACTTTAATATGGTGGCGATTGACAATTTCACGCCTCGTCAGGTTGGGATTGTTCCAATCTTGTCTAGCTACATCGCCCACCGTCGAGAAGTGATTTTGGCGCGTTCCCGCTTTGACAAGGAAAAGGCTGAGAAACGTCTCCATATCGTTGAAGGTTTGATTCGCGTGATTTCGATTTTGGATGAAGTCATTGCGCTTATCCGTGCTTCTGAGAATAAGTCTGACGCCAAGGAAAACCTTAAGGTCAGCTATGATTTTACAGAAGAGCAGGCAGAGGCTATCGTTACCTTGCAACTGTATCGCTTGACCAATACAGACGTGGTTGTCTTGCAGGAAGAAGAAGCAGAACTTCGTGAGAAGATTGCTATGCTTGCTGCTATTATTGGTGATGAACGTACCATGTACAATCTTATGAAGAAAGAACTTCGTGAGGTTAAGAAGAAGTTTGCGACTCCGCGTTTGAGTAGCTTAGAAGACACTGCGAAAGCAATCGAGATTGATACAGCTAGTCTGATCGCCGAGGAAGATACCTACGTCAGCGTGACCAAGGCAGGTTACATCAAGCGTACCAGCCCACGTTCTTTTGCAGCTTCAACGCTAGAGGAAGTTGGCAAACGTGACGATGATCGTTTGATCTTTGTACAAGCTGCCAAGACAACCCAGCACCTCTTGATGTTCACTACTCTTGGAAATGTCATCTACAGACCAATCCATGAATTAGCAGATATTCGATGGAAGGACATCGGAGAGCATCTGAGTCAAACCATTACAAACTTTGAAACTAACGAAGAAATCCTTTATGTGGAAGTCGTGGATCAGTTTGATGATGCGACAACTTATTTTGCAGCTACTCGTCTCGGTCAAATCAAGCGTGTAGAACGCAAAGAATTTACTCCATGGCGGACCTATAAATCTAAGTCTGTCAAGTATGCTAAGCTCAAAGACGAGACAGACCAGATTGTAGCAGTGGCTCCGATTAAACTAGATGATGTTCTTTTGATTAGCCAAAATGGTTATGCCCTTCGTTTCAATATCGAAGAGGTACCAGTTGTCGGTGCTAAGGCTGCAGGTGTCAAAGCTATGAACCTGAAAGCAGATGATGTCCTCCAATCCGCCTTTATCTGTAACACCTCATCCTTCTACCTCTTGACCCAACGTGGAAGTTTGAAACGTGTTTCTATTGACGAAATTCCGGCAACAAGTCGTGCCAAACGTGGCTTACAAGTCTTGCGTGAGTTGAAAAACAAACCGCATCGTGTCTTCTTGGCAGGAGCGGTTGCAGAACAAGGCTTTATTGGTGATCTCTTCAGTACAGATGTGGAAGAGAACGACCAAACTCTGCTTGTTCAATCAAACAAAGGAACAATCTATGAAAGCCGATTACAAGACTTGAACCTGTCAGAACGTACTAGCAATGGAAGCTTTATTTCAGACACCATTTCAGATGAAGAAGTTTTTGATGCTTATCTTAAAGAAGTATTTACTGAAGCTAAATAAGTGAAATGAAGAATCAGTTCTAAGAGCTGGTTCTTTTTTATTGAAGAAATTTTCTGAAAATTACAAAATATACTTGCTATTTTAGAAAAATAGTGTAGAATAAAAGAAATAGGTTTTTAGAATAAGGAGTGGAATATGACAGTAACGATTGATTGGGAAAATCTCGGTTTTTCCTATATGAAATTACCTTATCGCTATATTGCTCATTTTAAAAATGGACAATGGAATCAAGGAGAACTTACAGAAGATGCAACCTTGCATATTTCAGAGTCTTCTCCAAGTCTTCACTATGGACAACAAGCATTTGAGGGTTTGAAAGCTTATCGTACTAAGGATTGCAGTGTTCAACTGTTCCGTCCTGATGAAAATGCTAAACGCTTGCAACGTACCTGTGACCGTCTCTTGATGCCACAAGTTCCGACAGAAATGTTTGTAGAAGCTTGTAAAGCAGTTGTTCGTGCCAATGAAGAATATGTTCCACCATATGGAACAGGTGGAACCCTTTATCTTCGTCCTCTTTTGATTGGAGTAGGAGATATTATCGGAGTAAAACCAGCAGAAGAGTACATTTTCACTATCTTTGCCATGCCAGTTGGAAATTACTTTAAGGGTGGATTGGTTCCAACCAACTTCTTGATTCAGGATGAATACGATCGTGCAGCGCCAAATGGTACAGGTGCAGCTAAGGTTGGTGGAAACTATGCTGCAAGTCTCTTGCCAGGGAAATTGGCCAAGTCACGTCATTTCTCAGATGTTATTTACCTAGACCCATCGACACATACAAAGATTGAAGAAGTCGGTTCAGCTAATTTCTTTGGAATCACAGCTGATAATGAATTTGTAACACCATTGAGTCCTTCTATCTTGCCATCTATTACTAAGTATTCTTTACTTTATTTGGCAGAACACCGCTTGGGCTTGACACCTATTGAGGGTGATGTCCCAATTGATAACCTGGATCGTTTTGTAGAGGCAGGTGCCTGTGGCACCGCAGCAGTGATTTCCCCAATTGGTGGTATTCAGCACGGTGATGATTTCCATGTATTCTATAGTGAAACAGAAGTAGGTCCTGTGACTCGTAAACTCTATGATGAATTGACAGGAATTCAGTTTGGCGATATTGAAGCGCCAGAAGGTTGGATTGTAAAAGTAGATTAAAATAAACTAAAGGAGATTTTTTATGAAATCGAAAAAGTGGCTCTTAACAGCAGGAGTAGTCCTGAGTACAACAGCTCTATTAGTGGCTTGTGGAAAAGCTGATAAAGAAGCAGATGCACCGACAACATTTTCATATGTCTATGCAGTAGATCCGGCATCTTTGGATTATAGTGTAGCAACTCGTACATCTACAACAGATGTCATCGGGAACGTGGTTGATGGATTGATGGAAAACGACCAATACGGGAATGTTATTCCTTCCTTGGCTGAAGATTGGTCTGTCTCAAAAGATGGTTTGACTTATACCTATAAACTTCGTAAAGGAGTTAAATGGTACACATCAGAAGGTGAAGAATACGCAGAAGTAACAGCCCATGACTTTGTGACAGGACTAAAACACGTAGCTGACGGCAAGTCAGACGGTGTTTCTCTCATCCAAAATTCAATCAAGGGCTTGGATGCCTACATGACTGGTGAGACCAATGATTTCTCTACAGTTGGTGTCAAGGCATTGGACGATTACACAGTTGAATATACCCTAAACAAACCAGAAAGCTTCTGGAACTCTAAAGTCACCACAGCAACTATGTTGCCTGTAAATGAAGAGTTTTTGAAGGCGTCAGGTAAAGATTATGGAGCAGTTACTCCAGCAGGAATTCTCTACAATGGTCCTTATATCTTGAAGACCTTGACTTCTAAATCGTTGATTGAATACGAGAAAAATCCAAATTATTGGGATAAAGAAAAGGTGAAAATTGAGAAGATTAAATTGACTTATTACGATGGTTCTGATCAGGAATCGTTGATTCGTAGCTTCTCTTCAGGTGCCTATACGACAGCTCGTCTCTTCCCAAGTAGCTCAAACTTTGCTTCAACTTTGGAACAATACGGAGATAAAATCACTTATAGCCCACAGGACTCAAGTAGTTATTACTTCACCTTTAACGTAAATCGTCAGTCATATAATAAAACTGCGAAAACAAGTGAAGAGCAAAAGACTTCTACTAAAGAAGCTATGCTTAATAAGGAATTCCGTCAGGCTATCAACTTTGCCTTCAACCGCCATTCTTATGCTGCCCAGCTAAATGGTGAAGACGGTGCGGACAAGATTATTCGTAATAGCCTTGTTCCTGACAACTTTGTACAAGCAGGGGGTAAGAACTTTGGTCAAATCGCTCAAGCAGAGTTGGTGAACTATGGTGACCAGTGGAAAGGTGTTGAGCTAGTTGACGGTAAGGATTCTATCTACAACCCTGACAAGGCTAAAGCTGCATTCGAAAAAGCTAAGAAAGACTTGGAATCTAAAGGGGTAACTTTCCCAATTCACTTGGATGTTCCAGTTGAACAAACAGATACTATTGCTGTTCAACAAAGCAACTCTTTCAAACAGTCTATCGAATCAACTCTTGGTGCTGAAAATGTTGTTATTGATGTTCTTCAAATGACAGATAATGAAAAGGAAACAATCACTTCTCAAGCGCGTGTTCCTTCTCAAAAAGACTATGATTTGAACAGTACAGGATGGGCTCCAAGTTATCAAGACCCAGCATCTTACTTGAATATTATGGATCCTAAATCAGGTTCTGCTATGAAACACCTCGGTATTACTAAAGGAAAAGATAAGGATGTTGTAGCGAAACTTGGTTTGGACCAATATAAGAAATTATTGGATGATGCGGATTCAGAGACTACAAATCTTGAAGAACGCTATGAAAAATATGCCAAGGCTCAAGCTTGGTTGACAGATAGTTCATTATTGATGCCAACAGCCTCATCTGGTGGTTCTCCAGTTGTAAGTAATGTCGTGCCATTCTCAAAACCATACTCACAAGTTGGTATTAAGGGTGACCCATATATCTTTAAAGGAATGAAATTGCAAAAAGATATCGTTACGACAAAAGAATATGAAGAAGCACTGAAAAAATGGCAAAAAGAAAAATTGGAATCAAACGGTAAGTACCAAAAAGAACTAGAAAAACACATTAAATAAAGCAGAAAAACTCTATATCAGACTTGGAATGATATAGAGTTTTTTCTTGCTAGTTTTAGGATTTTCTTGTAAAATAGAAAAAGTGAAGAGAGGTATGAAATGAGTAAGAAAGATAAAAAAATCGAAATTCAAGTAGCAGATGCCAAAGTTAATGTTGGTAAAGACAGTTTTGAAGGTTATACATTGACTATCGGTAAAAAAGTTATCGGAGAAATTGCCGAATTAGACGGACAATTTGCCATCATAAAGAATGGGAATGTCGATAGTTTTTATAAAAAATTGGAAAAAGCTGTGGAAATTTTGATTGAAAATTATAATTTAGCAAAATAAGTCTTGTTTTTTTGAAATTTTCATGATATAATAGTCCATGTTGATTGTAGGAGAGATAGCGAAGAGGCTAAACGCGGCGGACTGTAAATCCGCTCCTTCGGGTTCGGGGGTTCGAATCCCTCTCTCTCCATTTCATCAATGGGGTATAGCCAAGCGGTAAGGCAAGGGACTTTGACTCCCTCATGCGTTGGTTCGAATCCAGCTACCCCAGTTCTTAGGTAATGATCAAGATAAAAAGCAAAATATCTTAGGGTATTTTATTTTTATAATTGAAAGACGTGAACGATATGAACATGTTCTTGCGGGTGCTTAGGAAAAAAATTATAAGTATGTCAAGTTTAAGAAAAACTTGATTGTTGGAGGATTTTTTAGATGAACGAATTTGAAGATTTGCTAAATAGCGTTAGCCAAGTTGAGACTGGTGATGTTGTTAGTGCTGAAGTATTGACAGTTGATGCGACTCAAGCTAACGTTGCAATCTCTGGAACTGGTGTTGAAGGTGTCTTGACTCTTCGCGAATTGACAAACGATCGCGATGCAGATATCAATGACTTTGTTAAAGTAGGAGAAGTATTGGATGTTCTTGTACTTCGTCAAGTAGTTGGTAAAGATACTGATACAGTTACATACCTTGTATCTAAAAAACGCCTTGAAGCTCGCAAAGCATGGGACAAACTTGTTGGTCGCGAAGAAGAAGTTGTTACTGTTAAAGGAACTCGTGCCGTTAAAGGTGGACTTTCAGTAGAATTTGAAGGTGTTCGTGGATTCATCCCAGCTTCAATGTTGGATACTCGTTTCGTACGTAACACTGAGCGTTTTGTAGGTCAAGAATTTGATGCTAAAATCAAAGAAGTTGACGCTAAAGAAAACCGCTTCATCCTTTCACGTCGTGAAGTTGTTGAAGCAGCTACAGCAGCAGCTCGTGCTGAAGTATTCGGTAAATTGGCTGTTGGTGATGTAGTAACTGGTAAAGTTGCACGTATCACAAGCTTTGGTGCTTTCATCGACCTTGGTGGTGTTGACGGATTGGTTCACTTGACTGAATTGTCACATGAACGTAACGTATCACCAAAATCAGTTGTAACTGTTGGTGAAGAAATTGAAGTGAAAATCCTTGATCTTAACGAAGAAGAAGGACGTGTATCACTTTCACTTAAAGCAACAACACCTGGACCATGGGATGGCGTTGAGCAAAAATTGGCTAAAGGTGATGTAGTAGAAGGAACAGTTAAACGTTTGACTGACTTCGGTGCATTTGTTGAAGTATTGCCAGGTATCGATGGACTTGTTCACGTATCACAAATTTCACACAAACGTATTGAAAATCCAAAAGAAGCTCTTAAAGTTGGTCAAGAAGTTCAAGTTAAAGTTCTTGAAGTTAACGCAGATGCAGAGCGCGTATCACTTTCTATTAAAGCTCTTGAAGAGCGTCCAGCTCAAGAAGAAGGACAAAAAGAAGAAAAACGTGCTGCTCGTCCACGTCGTCCAAAACGTCAAGAAAAACGTGATTTCGAACTTCCAGAAACACAAACAGGATTCTCAATGGCTGATTTGTTCGGTGATATCGAACTTTAATCAAATTGAAAATTCACAAAATCCTTTGTTTTCTAAACAAGGGATTTTTCTTTTGTCTGTAAGTCTTTTTTGATATAATAGTTCTATGTTAGAATCAGAAAAACAATCACGTTATCAAATGTTAAATGAAGAGCTCTCTTTTTTATTGGAAGGCGAAACCAATGTTTTGGCTAATCTTTCCAACGCCAGTGCTCTTCTAAAATCACGCTTTTCTAATACTGTATTTGCAGGCTTTTATCTGTTCGATGGAAAGGAATTGGTTTTGGGTCCCTTCCAAGGAGGTGTTTCCTGCATCCGTATTGCACTTGGGAAAGGTGTTTGTGGTGAGGCAGCTCATTTTCAAGAAACTGTTCTGGTTGGTGACGTAACAACTTATCCCAACTATATTTCTTGTGATAGTCGAGCTAAAAGTGAAATTGTTGTGCCGATGGTAAAGAATGGTCAATTGCTCGGGGTTCTGGATTTGGATTCTTCAGAGATTGATGATTATGATGCTATGGATCGAGATTATTTGGAACAATTTGTCGCTATTTTGCTTGAAAAGACAGAATGGGACTTTACAATGTTTGGGGAGAAAGCCTAATGTATCAAGCACTTTATCGAAAATATAGAAGTCAAAACTTCTCCCAGTTGGTTGGTCAAGAAGTTGTGGCTAAGACTCTTAAACAAGCGGTGGAACAAGAGAAAATAAGTCATGCTTATCTTTTTTCTGGTCCTCGTGGAACGGGAAAAACCAGTGTGGCTAAGATTTTTGCCAAGGCTATGAACTGTCCCAATCAAGTGGGTGGAGAACCTTGTAATAATTGTTATATTTGTCAAGCAGTGACGGATGGTAGTTTAGAAGATGTCATTGAAATGGATGCGGCCTCTAATAATGGGGTTGATGAAATTCGCGAAATTCGTGATAAATCTACCTACGCACCGAGTCTTGCTCGTTATAAGGTTTATATCATAGACGAGGTTCACATGCTGTCTACAGGGGCTTTTAATGCTCTTCTAAAGACGCTGGAAGAGCCAACACAGAATGTGGTCTTTATTTTAGCTACTACTGAATTGCACAAGATTCCTGCCACTATTCTATCCCGTGTCCAACGTTTTGAGTTTAAATCAATTAAGACACAAGATATTAAGGAACATATCCACTATATCTTAGAAAAGGAAAATATCAGTTCTGAACCAGAAGCTGTGGAAATCATTGCTAGACGAGCTGAAGGTGGAATGCGGGATGCCTTGTCTATTTTGGATCAAGCCCTGAGTTTGACACAGGGAAATGAGCTGACGACTGCCATCTCTGAAGAAATTACTGGCACCATTAGTCTATCAGCCTTGGATGATTATGTGGCTGCCTTGTCTCAACAGGATGTTCCCAAGGCTTTGTCTTGTTTGAATCTTCTTTTTGACAATGGTAAGAGCATGACTCGTTTTGTGACCGACCTTTTGCACTATTTAAGAGATTTGTTAATTGTTCAAACAGGGGGAGAAAACACTCATCATAGCCCAGTCTTTGTAGAGAATTTGGCACTTCCTCAAGAAAATCTGTTTGAAATGATTCGCTTAGCGACAGTCAGTTTAGCAGATATTAAGTCTAGTTTGCAGCCCAAGATTTATGCTGAGATGATGACTATTCGTTTGGCGGAAATTAAACCTGAACCGGCTCTTTCAGGGGCGGTTGAAAGTGAAATTGCTGCACTGAGACAGGAAGTTGCCCGTCTCAAACAAGAACTCGCCAATGTGGGAACTGTGCCCAAGCCAACAAGTCCAGCTCCTAGTCGACCGTCTACGGGCAAAACAGTCTATCGTGTGGATCGCAATAAAGTACAATCTATCTTACAAGAGGCCGTCGAAAATCCTGATTTAGCACGTCAAAATCTGATTCGTCTACAGAATGCCTGGGGAGAGGTAATTGAAAGTCTTGGAGGCCCTGATAAGGCTTTGCTAGTTGGTTCTCAACCGGTTGCGGCCAATGAACACCATGCTATTCTTGCTTTTGAGTCTAACTTCAATGCTGGTCAAACCATGAAACGGGACAATCTCAACACCATGTTTGGCAATATCCTCAGTCAGGCAGCAGGTTTTTCGCCTGAAATCTTAGCTATTTCCATGGAGGAATGGAAAGAAGTTCGCGCAGCCTTTTCAGCCAAAGCCAAATCTTCTCAAACTGAAAAAGAAGCAGAAGAAAGCCTGATTCCAGAAGGATTTGAATTTTTGGCTGATAAAATGAAGGTAGAGGAAGACTAAAGAAAGATTTCATGATACAATAAGTTTATGAATAGACAACAATTTATTATCATAGCGCTGTTTACAGCTGCTGAGACCTATTTTTTCAATGAAGCCTGGATGACTGGTCGTTATATTATGGCAGCCTTTTGGGCCATTTTGCTCTTTAGAAATTTCCGAGTTAGTTACTTGATGGGCAAGATTGTAGATGTCATTGACCAGCATTTAAAAGGAAAAGACTAGTCCTCAGCTTCTAGACAAAATCAAAGCCTTTTAGGCTTTTTTTTGTTATACTATAAAAGTATATTTATTGACCTTTTACCGTATTTTCTAGGGAAATCAAGTATGTTTCCAGTAAGCACTGTAAAGGCCTTGAAAAAGAAAGGAATTATCATGTCAGTATTAGAGATCAAAGATCTTCACGTTGAGATTGAAGGAAAAGAAATTTTAAAAGGGGTTAACTTGACCCTGAAAACAGGAGAAATAGCCGCTATCATGGGACCAAATGGTACTGGTAAATCGACTCTTTCTGCCGCTATAATGGGAAATCCAAACTATGAAGTTACCAAAGGTGAAGTCTTGTTTGATGGCGTAAACATTCTTGAGTTAGAAGTGGACGAGCGTGCGCGTATGGGACTTTTCCTTGCAATGCAATACCCATCAGAAATTCCTGGTATTACTAACGCTGAGTTTCTTCGTGCAGCCATGAATGCTGGTAAAGAAGACGATGAGAAGATTTCAGTTCGTGAGTTTATCACTAAACTTGACGAGAAGATGGAATTGCTCAACATGAAAGAAGAAATGGCTGAGCGTTACCTCAACGAAGGTTTCTCTGGTGGTGAGAAAAAACGTAATGAGATTCTTCAACTTTTGATGTTGGAACCAACTTTTGCCCTTTTGGATGAGATTGATTCTGGTCTTGATATTGATGCCCTTAAAGTTGTTTCTAAAGGTGTTAATGCTATGCGTGGTGAAGGATTTGGTGCTATGATTATCACTCACTACCAACGTCTTTTGAACTACATCACACCTGATGTGGTACACGTCATGATGGAAGGTCGTGTTGTCCTTTCAGGTGGTCCAGAATTGGCTGCGCGTTTGGAACGTGAAGGATACGCAAAACTAGCTGAAGAACTTGGCTACGATTACAAGGAAGAATTGTAATTCCCTCGTATCTTTTAGGAGAAGTAAATGACTAAAGAAAATATTAAACTTTTTTCAGAAATGCACGCTGAACCAAGCTGGTTGGCTGATCTCCGTCAAAAAGCTTTTGACAAGATTGAGAATTTGGAATTACCAGTTATTGAGCGTGTCAAATTCCACCGTTGGAATCTGGGTGATGGAACGATTACAGAAAGTGAGCCATCAGCAAATGTTCCAGATTTCACAGCTCTAGATAATCACTTGAAGTTGGTGCAAGTAGGAACTCAAACTGTTTTTGAGCAAATTCCAGTTGAGTTAGCTGAACAGGGTGTCGTCTTTACAGACTTCCACTCAGCTTTAGAAGAAATTCCAGAGCTGATCAAAGAATTCTTCATGTCATCTGTTAAGTATGACGATGACAAGTTGGCAGCCTACCATACAGCTTATTTCAACAGTGGTGCTGTTCTCTACATTCCTGATAATGTTGAGATTAAAGAACCAATCGAAGGAATTTTCTATCAAGACAGCGATAGTGATGTGCCGTTTAACAAGCATATTATGATTATCGCTGGTAAAAATTCTAAGATTAGTTATCTGGAACGTTTAGAGTCACGTGGTGAAGGAAGTGCCAAAGCAACTGCTAATATCACAGTAGAAGTAATTGCGCGTTCTGGTGCTCAAGTGAAATTTGCGGCTATCGACCGTCTAGGTGAAAATGTCACTGCCTACATTAGCCGTCGTGGTAAATTAGGCAACGATGCAAGCATTGACTGGGCAATCGGTGTCATGAACGAAGGAAACGTCGTTGCGGACTTTGATAGCGACTTGATTGGAAATGGTAGCCATGCAGATCTCAAGGTTGTAGCCCTTTCAAGTGGTCGTCAGGTACAAGGGATTGATACTCGAGTGACTAACTATGGTTGCAACTCAATCGGAAATATCCTACAACATGGGGTTATTCTTGAAAAAGCAACTTTAACTTTCAACGGTATTGGGCACATTATCAAGGGGGCTAAGGGAGCAGATGCCCAACAAGAGAGCCGTGTTCTTATGCTTTCAGACCAAGCGCGTTCAGATGCCAATCCAATTCTTTTGATTGATGAAAATGACGTAACTGCAGGACACGCGGCTTCTATCGGTCAGGTAGATCCAGAAGACATGTATTACCTCATGAGCCGTGGCTTGGATAAGGCAACTGCAGAACGTTTGGTTGTCCGTGGTTTCCTTGGCTCTGTTATCGTTGAGATTCCAGTCAAGGAAGTTCGTGATGAAATGATTGCAACCATCGAAGAAAAATTGTCAAAACGCTAAGGGGTAGCCTATGTTAGATGTAGAAGCGATTCGCAAGGATTTTCCAATTTTAGACCAGATTGTTAATGATGAACCATTGGTTTATTTGGACAATGCTGCGACGACACAAAAACCACTAGCAGTTCTGGAGACGATTAACCGCTACTATGAGAACGACAATGCCAATGTTCATCGTGGCGTTCATACCTTGGCAGAAAGGGCGACAGCTTCTTATGAGGCGGCTCGTGAAACCATTCGTAAGTTTATCAATGCAGGGTCTACAAAGGAAGTTCTCTTTACCAGAGGAACGACAACTAGTCTTAACTGGGTAGCGCGTTATGCTGAGGAAGTCTTGACTGAGGGAGACCAGGTTTTGATTTCTGTCATGGAACACCATTCCAATATCATTCCATGGCAGGAAGCCTGCCGTAAGACTGGGGCAGAGCTTGTCTATGTCTATCTCAAGGATGGAGCTCTGGATATGGATGATTTGCGAGCTAAATTGACTGACAAGGTCAAGTTTGTTTCGCTAGCTCACGCCTCAAATGTTCTTGGTGTGGTCAATCCAATCAAAGAAATCACTCAATTGGCCCATCAAGTTGGAGCTATCATGGTGGTGGATGGTGCTCAATCTACGCCTCATATGAAGATTGATGTTCAGGACTTGGATGTGGACTTCTTTGCCTTTTCAGGTCACAAGATGGCTGGTCCAACTGGTATTGGTGTCCTTTATGGTAAAGAAAAGTACCTAGAGCAAATGTCACCAGTAGAATTTGGAGGCGAAATGATTGATTTCGTCTATGAGCAATCTGCTAGCTGGAAGGAATTGCCTTGGAAATTTGAGGCAGGAACTCCCAATATGGCAGGTGCTATCGGACTGGCAGCAGCAGTAGATTATCTTGAAAAGATTGGTATGGATGCCATTGAAGCTCATGAACAAGAATTGATTGCATATGTCTTTCCAAAGTTGCAGGCGATTGAAGGACTGACCATTTATGGTTCACAGGACTTGGCTCAACGTTCAGGTGTGATTGCCTTTAATCTAGGCGATCTCCATCCTCACGACCTTGCGACAGCTTTGGATTATGAAGGAGTAGCTGTTCGTGCAGGTCACCACTGTGCGCAACCCTTGCTTCAGTATTTGGATGTCCCAGCAACAGCTCGCGCAAGTTTTTATATCTACAATACCAAGGCAGATTGCGACAAGCTAGTAGATGCCTTACAAAAGACAAAGGAGTTTTTCAATGGCACTTTCTAAACTGGATAGCCTTTATATGGCAGTGGTAGCGGACCATTCGAAAAATCCACATCACCAAGGAAAGTTGGAAGATGCTGAGCAAATCAGTCTCAACAATCCGACCTGTGGGGATGTCATCAATCTCTCTGTCAAGTTTGATGCAGAGGATCGTTTGGAAGATATTGCTTTTCTAAATTCAGGCTGTACTATCTCAACTGCCTCTGCAAGTATGATGACAGATGCAGTTTTAGGAAAAAACAAACAAGAAATCTTAGAACTTGCGACTATTTTTTCTGAAATGGTTCAAGGGCAAAAAGATGAACGCCAAGACCAACTAGGCGATGCAGCTTTCTTGTCAGGTGTTGCCAAATTCCCTCAACGAATCAAGTGTGCAACCCTAGCTTGGAACGCCCTGAAGAAAACAATTGAAAATCAAAAAAATCAGTAAGGCAAGATTCTTTTGTCTTATGAATCAGTAGAAATGAAGAATGAAAGAAAGGATATTATGGCTGAAGAAAGAGTAGAACCAAAACCAATTGATCTTGGTGAATATAAATTTGGTTTCCATGATGATGTAGAGCCTGTCCTATCGACAGGAAAAGGATTGAACGAAGATGTCATTCGTGAACTATCAGCTGCTAAGGGAGAACCTGAGTGGATGTTAGAATTCCGTTTGAAGTCTTATGAAACCTTCAAAAAAATGCCTATGCAAACTTGGGGAGCAGACTTGTCAGAGATTGATTTTGATGACTTGATCTACTACCAAAAACCATCTGATAAACCAGCTCGTTCGTGGGATGAGGTTCCTGAAAAGATTAAAGAAACCTTTGAACGTATCGGGATTCCTGAAGCTGAGCGTGCATATCTAGCTGGTGCCTCTGCCCAGTATGAATCAGAAGTTGTTTACCACAACATGAAGGAAGAGTTCCAAAAATTGGGGATTATCTTTACAGATACGGATTCTGCCCTCAAGGAATACCCAGATTTGTTTAAACAATACTTTGCTAAGTTGGTACCGCCAACAGATAACAAATTGGCTGCCCTTAACTCAGCAGTATGGTCTGGTGGAACCTTTATCTACGTACCAAAAGGGGTCAAGGTAGATATTCCACTTCAAACTTACTTCCGTATCAACAACGAAAATACTGGTCAGTTTGAACGTACCTTGATTATCGTTGATGAGGGAGCAAGTGTTCATTATGTAGAAGGATGTACAGCGCCAACTTATTCAAGTAACAGCTTGCATGCTGCCATCGTAGAAATCTTTGCCTTAGATGGTGCTTATATGCGTTATACAACCATCCAGAACTGGTCTGATAACGTCTATAACTTGGTAACGAAACGTGCTAAGGCTCAAAAGGATGCCACTGTTGAGTGGATTGATGGTAACTTGGGTGCCAAAACAACCATGAAATACCCATCTGTTTACCTTGATGGAGAAGGGGCGCGTGGTACTATGCTTTCTATTGCCTTTGCTAATGCAGGGCAACATCAGGATACTGGAGCTAAGATGATCCACAATGCTCCACATACAAGCTCGTCTATCGTGTCTAAATCCATCGCTAAAGGTGGAGGAAAGGTTGACTATCGTGGACAAGTAACCTTTAATAAAAACTCTAAAAAATCTGTCTCTCACATCGAGTGTGATACCATTATTATGGATGACTTGTCAGCATCAGATACCATTCCGTTTAACGAAATTCACAACTCACAAGTCGCTTTGGAACACGAAGCTAAGGTATCTAAGATTTCTGAAGAACAACTCTATTACCTCATGAGCCGTGGATTGTCAGAATCTGAGGCAACTGAGATGATTGTAATGGGATTTGTAGAACCCTTTACAAAAGAACTTCCAATGGAATATGCAGTTGAGCTGAACCGTTTGATTAGCTATGAAATGGAAGGATCAGTTGGCTAAGAATATGTAGAATCTGAGCAGGATTTATTCTGTTCGGATTTTTTTGAAAAATTATCTTATAAATATTCACAAAATCTCTTTTATATGATAAAATAAAACAATCATATTTAATGGAGATGAAGTATGAATATTTTTAGAACAAAAGATGTTAGCTTGGAACGTACTGAAATGCACCGTCATTTAAAAGTATGGGATTTGATTTTATTAGGAATCGGTGCCATGGTAGGAACTGGGATTTTTACCATTACAGGAACCGCAGCAGCAACGCTTGCTGGTCCGTCACTGGTTGTATCTATAGTGATTTCTGCCCTGTGTGTTTCTTTATCCGCCCTCTTTTTCGCAGAGTTTGCCTCTCGTGTTCCTGCAACTGGTGGTGCTTATAGTTATTTGTATGCAATTTTGGGTGAATTACCAGCTTGGATTGCTGGTTGGTTGACCATCATGGAGTTCATGACAGCAGTTTCTGGTGTGGCCTCTGGCTGGGCAGCTTATTTTAAAGGCTTGCTCAGTAACTATAGTATTTCAATGCCTCAAGCCTTGAATGGGACCTTTAACCCTGAGCAGGGTACCTATATAGACCTTTTACCTATTTTGGTACTGACACTGGTAACCGGTTTAGTTTTATTAAATTCCAAGGCAGCATTGCGTTTTAATTCGCTTCTAGTCATCTTGAAATTCTCTGCTCTCGCTTTGTTTATTCTAGTTGGTATCTGGTATATTAAACCAGAAAATTGGTCCAACTTTGCTCCCTTTGGTTTTGGTCAAATTTATGGTGGAAGTACTGGAATAATGGCAGGAGCATCTTTGATGTTCTTTGGTTTCCTAGGATTTGAATCTATTTCGATGGCTGTTGATGAAATTCAAAATCCACAAAAGAATGTCCCACGAGGTATTGTTTTGTCTTTGACAATCGTAACGATTCTCTATGCTCTGGTTACATTAGTATTGACAGGGATTGTTCACTACAGCCAACTCAATGTGGATGATGCTGTAGCATTTTCATTGCGAAGTATAGGAATTGGTTGGGCAGCTAATTATGTGTCATTAGTGGCCATTTTGACCCTAATAACAGTATGTATTTCTATGACTTATGCCTTATCGCGTATGATTTACAGTTTAGCACGTGATGGTCTTTTACCTCGAAGTTTTAAGCAATTAAGCAAAACAAGTCGTGTTCCTAAAAATGCGACCATCTTAACTGGAGTTGCTTCTGCAATTGCAGCAGGAGTGTTTCCACTGGCTAGTATTGCAGCCTTTCTAAATATATGTACGCTGGCTTATCTTATCTTACTGGCTTATGGAATTATAAAACTTAGAAAGGATAAGGGAATGCCTAAAGAAGGAGAATTCAAAACTCCCCTAGTTCCCTTGTTACCGATTCTCTCGATTCTAATCTGTCTTTCCTTTATGCTTCAATATAGTATAGAAACATGGATTGCGTTTGGCATTGCTCTTGTAGTTGGACTTGTGATTTACTTTACTTATGGCTATCGTCATTCTACACTTTCTGAATAAAGAAAAAGCTGGAACTTCCCAGCTTTTTACCTACTCTTTTATATATGTGAAGCCTTCTCCTAGGATTTCATGAGCTTCTGTAATAGTTATAAAGGCTTGAGGATCAATTCGATGAATCATTTCCTTCATTTTCACAATTTCATTTCTTCCGACAATACAGTAAATGATTTTCAAATTTTCTTTACTATAGTAGCCTTGACCTGAGATGAAAGTAACTCCTCTCCCTAGGTCATCATTAATCGCTTTTGCAAGTTGGTCAGGACGTTTTGTGATAATCATAAAACCTTTGCCGGCATATCCTCCTTCACCAATCAAATCAATAACACGAGAAACGATAAAATCAAATAAGAGCGTGTAGGAAACCAATCTCAAATCCTTGAAGATTAGGAGAATAAGCATGAGAATACAAAAATCTAAGATAAAGAGCAGTTTACCCATGGATATATGAGTGTATTTATTGAGAATACGAGCTAGAATATCAGTACCACCAGTTGTACCTCCAGCATTGAAGATAATTCCGAGCCCAATTCCCAATAGAATCCCAGCTATGAGGGCTGTAATCAGTAAATCACCTTGAAGATCAATATGAAGGGGAATCCGCTCAAAAATAGCTAACCAAGCGGACAAAGCTAAGGTTCCTAGTAAACTAGAATAGAGGGATTTGGCTCCAAAGATTTTCCAAGCCAGGATGAAAAGGGGAATATTAATCAGCAAGTTCATCAGAGAAACAGGGATTTTAAAAAGATAAAAGGTGATGAGGGTAATACCTGTCGCCCCTCCTTCAAAGAGATGATGGGGAACTACAAAATAAGTCAGCCCAAAAGCATAAATAGCAGCACCTAGTAAAATGGTTAAAATGGGATAAATTTTTTTAATCATAGGAACCTCTTTTCTTATAAGTAGATTATATCAAATTTTTAAGGAAAATTTGAATGACTCCATTAGGATTTTTAATCTTTTTTTGATATAATTAAAAGTAAGAAAACCAATCTGAATCCTAAAATAGAAAGATTGACACTATGACAAAAATTAAGATTGTAACCGATTCATCTGTTACTATTGAACCAGAACTCGTAAAACAATTTGATATCACTGTTGTTCCTTTATCTGTAATGATTGATAATGTTGTTTATTCTGATGTGGATTTGAAAGAAGAAGGTAAATTTCTTCAGTTGATGCAAGAAAGTAAGAATCTTCCGAAAACAAGTCAGCCACCTGTAGGTGTCTTTGCTGAAGTTTTTGAAGACCTATGTAAGGATGGTAGCCAGATTCTTGCTATTCATATGTCTCATGCCCTTTCTGGTACTGTAGAAGCGGCACGTCAAGGTGCTAGCTTATCTACTGCCGATGTGACAGTTATTGATAGTTCCTTCACTGACCAAGCCCTGAAATTCCAAGTTGTTGAGGCTGCGAAGTTAGCACAAGAAGGCAAAGAGTTGGAGGAAATTTTAACTCGCATAGAAGAGGTTAAAAGCCACACAGAACTCTATATTGGCGTTTCGACTTTGGAAAATCTTGTTAAAGGTGGACGAATTGGGCGTGTAACTGGATTGTTGAGCTCACTTCTTAATATACGTGTTGTCATGCAGATGAAGGACCATGAATTGCAGCCAATCGTTAAAGGTCGTGGAGCTAAAACTTTTAAAAAATGGTTGGAGGAGCTGACAAGTTCGCTAAGAGAACGTTCTGTAGTAGAGATTGGAATTTCATATTCTGGTAGTGCTGATTGGGCAAAAGAGATGAAAGAAAGATTACAAGCTTATGTTGAAAAGCCTATTTCAGTTTTGGAAACGGGCTCTATTATTCAAACTCACACGGGTGAGAATGCTTGGGCTGTTTTAGTACGTTACCACTCCTAAAAAAATAAATAAAATGGGAAGAAATAGTGTTTTTAACTTGACCTAAAAGGGATTTTAGGATATGATTATATTTGTTAATTAGAAATTAAATTGGAGGAATCATTAACATGGCAAACAAACAAGATTTGATCGCTAAAGTAGCAGAAGCTACAGAATTGACTAAGAAAGACTCAGCAGCAGCAGTTGAAGCTGTATTCGCAGCAGTAACTGAGTACCTTGCAGCTGGTGAAAAAGTTCAATTGATCGGTTTTGGTAACTTTGAAGTTCGTGAGCGTGCTGCACGTAAAGGTCGTAATCCACAAACTGGTAAAGAAATCAAAATTGCAGCTTCTAAAGTTCCAGCATTCAAAGCTGGTAAAGCTCTTAAAGACGCTGTTAAATAATTTGAATTTAAAAAAACCTGTCATATCAAGCATTTGAGCTTGTGTGACAGGCTTTTCTTTTGCTTTTGGGGCATTTTGGGGGCAAAACTATAAATTATCTAGCAAATTGAGGATATTGCCATCCATCTTCTTTGTAACGTGTGTAGATTTTGTTTATTGTCCTAGAATCAGAACGTCCTACTCTTGCCATAATTGCTTTTAGAGTTACGCTATTCTGCTTATGAGAGTATGCCTAAAGATGTGGTAGGTGAGGTGCCTATCAATGGATTCTTCAAGTTGTGTATTTGTTTTCAGATTTAAATCTTCAATAGTTTTTACGATTTTTGGCAGTTCCGCTCGTCATGCAGAATTATATTCGATATACTCAAGGTTCACTGTGTAATCAAGAGGCAGGTTTAAGATTAACTTAAATCGTTCTGATTTTGACTTTGAAAGATCAAGTTGGATTAGAAAGCATTGAATGTATTTTGTATCGATATAAATCTCAAATGCCTATTTAAAATTATTCATGCTACTAGTAAGATAGATGATAGAGCTCCCTTAGATTTTTTTGATAAAATGTCCACCACTCTTCTAAAAAAGTGGCTTTTGCTTTAACAGATAGCTTAGATACTGCAACAAATGGTCATTATGCTACTATTTTATATGGATATGATGCTAAAAAGTTTAAGAAATTGAAAGTTCAACTGAACATGACATATATAGGATAAGGAGAGAGAGCAAGCTATCCTTTTATCTTTATATTATCATGATTCCTTAATTTTAATGGATACAGTAGAACACGAGATTGCAGCAGTAAAAAAATTGACCAGTAGTTAGAATTTATTGCTAATCTCTGAGATGATGTACCTATTAATGATTTACTGAAATAAACAGATTTCGCAAAAATTATGTCTAGCTTTACAGAATTTTTTGCTCACTTAGTAGGTGATGTAGAGCTAAAAACGAAGTGATGGTACTTGAGCAAATTTTCAAACGTTTTTATAGTTTTATCAGGCAAGTTAAAGAGGGGCTTCTGGTGTGAGTATTCGTGATTTTATGGAAGGGACTAATGGAGTCCTGGCAACAATTGAAAAAGTGATAAAGAAGAAGTAATCGATTTAGCTGGTTTTGAACTTTAACTTGTCAATGTAGCTATAAGAGAGTATAGTAATGTTAAAAATATGGGGGCTATATGGATAAGCGATTTGTTATACCAGTGAGAGTTGATAAGAGAATTTTAAATAAACTCGATTTTGTATCAACAAAGCCACAATAAGGACGATCAGAAACGATTGGTAAAGGATTAGAGAGGCTCTATAGTGAGCTGGGAAGAAAGATGACTAGAAAAGGATTGATTTAGGCACATATTTGGTTAGGTGTGGCTATTTCTGCCTTAGCACTCTATACCTACACGATTATTTATATTTATATGGAAGAAATCTTTGCAACTTTTATTATGTTGGTAATTTATTCACCATTTTTCCGTTATTTTTGATATCAGTTGGGGGATTATCTTTATTGGCTTGAGTTGAATTCGCTTATCGTAATTTGCAACGATATAAAGAAATTAAAAAGTCCTTATCTTTCTTTTGGATTGTATTGTATTTGTACAAATTTTGAAGATACCTTGGGTATGATTTTACTATCACCCTTTATCTTTGTTTCCTTGCCACTCTATGCTTATTTACTCCTTGGTTTATTTATCTTTTTTTGGGGGCATGAGTCTTGCTATGGATGATTCTATGTCTCTTTTGTTAAAGGAAAGCTAAGACCGAGAAAGGACACATTTCGTCCTTTCTTTTTTTGATAGGTATAGTTTTTCTTTTTAAAGAGAATTTTTTTACAAAAATCCTTGGTTATTTCGTTTATTTATGCTATAATAGGAACAATTATTTTTAGGAGGTGCAGTATGTCTTATTTGTTTGAGATATTACCGAGTTTATTGAGCGGTGCAAGCATGACTTTGCAGGTTTTTGCACTGGTCTTGATCTTTTCTATTCCCTTGGGCGTTTTGATTGCCTTTGCCTTGCAAGTCCATTGGAAGCCCCTCCATCATCTGATTAACATTTATATCTGGATTATGCGGGGGACACCCTTGCTCTTGCAATTGATCTTTATCTATTATGTGCTCCCAAGTATTGGGATTCGTTTGGATCGCCTTCCTGCGGCCATCATTGCCTTTGTTCTCAATTATGCAGCTTACTTTGCTGAAATCTTCCGTGGGGGGATTGCTACCATTTCTAAAGGTCAATATGAAGCTGCTAAGGTCTTGAAGTTTGGTTCTTTTGACACAGTTCGCTATATTATCTTGCCTCAGGTGACCAAGATTGTTCTTCCTAGTGTCTTTAATGAGGTTATGAGTTTGGTCAAGGATACTTCTCTGGTCTATGCTCTAGGAATTTCAGACCTTATCTTGGCTAGTCGAACAGCTGCCAACCGTGATGCTAGTCTGGTTCCTATGTTCTTGGCAGGAGCCATTTACTTGATTTTGATTGGGATTGTGACAATCATTTCCAAAAAAGTTGAGAAGAAGTACAGTTACTATAGATAGGAGGCTGCCATGTTAGAATTACGAAATATTAATAAAGGATTTGGTGAAAAGCAAATTTTGTCCAATTTCAGTCTAAAAATTCCTGAAAAGCAAATCCTGGCTATCGTTGGACCTTCTGGTGGAGGTAAGACGACTCTCTTACGCATGCTTGCGGGTCTGGAAACCATTGATTCAGGGCAAATCTTTTATAATGAAGAACCTTTAGAACTGGATGAACTGGAGAAGCGCAATCTACTGGGATTTGTATTCCAAGATTTTCAACTTTTCCCTCATTTATCAGTTTTAGATAATTTGACTTTATCACCTGTGAAAACAATGGGAATGAAGCAGGAAGAGGCAGAGAAGAAGGCGCGTGGACTCTTGGAACAGTTAGGGCTAGCAGGACATGCAGATGCTTATCCATTTTCACTATCAGGTGGGCAAAAGCAGCGGGTTGCCTTGGCTCGTGCTATGATGATTGACCCGGAAATCATAGGTTACGATGAACCAACTTCTGCCCTAGATCCTGAATTACGCTTGGAAGTGGAAAAACTAATCTTGCAAAATAGGGAACTTGGCATGACGCAGATTGTGGTTACCCATGATTTGCAGTTTGCGGAAAATATCGCAGATCAGATTCTCAAGGTTGAACCCAAGTAGGAGGTGCCAATGACTAATAAGAAAATTGCTTTAGTATTGGTTTCTCTCCTGACTCTCTTTTTAACGGCTTGTACTCAGAAGGCTAGTGATCCAAAGCAGGATAACTGGGATAAGTATCAAGAGCAGGGGACCATTACTATTGGTTTTGATAATACCTTTGTACCCATGGGATTTGAAGAAAAGAATGGTCAATATACAGGCTTTGATATCGACTTAGCACAAGCTGTCTCAGAAAAATTAGGCTTCAAAGTGCAATTCCAGCCAATCGACTGGGATATGAAGGAGACGGAACTGCAAAATGGAACCATAGACGCCATCTGGAATGGCTATTCTGCCACTGATGAACGCCGAGAGAAGGTTGCCTTTAGCATGCCATATATGGAAAATCAGCAAGTTTTAGTTGCGAAGAAAAGCCAGCAGATTCATTCGGTAGAGGATATGAAGGATAAGACCTTGGGAGCCCAAGCCGGTTCCTCTGGTTATTTGGATTTTGAAGCCCAGCCAGATTTACTGAAAAATCGTGTAAAAGACCAGAAGGCCAATCAGTACCAGAGTTTCAATGAAGCCTTGATTGATTTGAAAAATGACCGGATTGATGCCTTGTTGATTGACCGGGTTTATGCTAATTATTATCTCCAGTCTGAAGGTATATTAAGTGACTACAATGTCTTTTCAACAGGATTTGAAAGTGAATCCTTTGCTGTCGGAGTTAGACCAGCAGACAAGAGATTACTACAAGCTTTAAACCAAGCATTTATTGCACTATACCAAGAAGGAAAGTTCCAAGAGATTAGCCAGAAATGGTTTGGAGAAGAAGTAGCAACCAAAGAGGTGAAAAGTAGAGATTGAGTTTTCCTCAGTCTCTTTTTGCATCAAAAAATCCTCTGGCAAGTACCAGAGGATAAGAGTTTATTTCATTGTTGGGAAGAGCAATACATCACGGATAGTGGTTGTATCAGTGAGGAGCATGCAGAGACGGTCGATACCGATTCCCAAACCACCTGTTGGTGGCATACCATATTCAAGAGCTTCAATGTAATCGTAGTCGATACCTGTTGCCTCATCGTCACCAAGTTCTTTAGCTTTAGCTTGGGCTTCAAAACGGCTAAGTTGGTCGATTGGATCGTTCAACTCAGTAAAGGCATTACCGTACTCCTTAGTCATGATGAAGAGTTCAAAACGGTCAGTAAAGCGTTCGTCTTCAGGGTTCTTTTTAGCCAGTGGAGATACAGCTACTGGATGTCCATATACAAAGGTTGGTTGGATCAAGGTTTCTTCAACAAACTCTTCAAAGAAGGCATTGATAATGTGACCAACTTCAGTGTAGTGTTTCTCAACTGGAACTTTCTTTTCAGCAGCGATAGCTTTAGCCTCTTCCAAAGTCATGTCTTGCCAGAAATCTACACCAGTAATTTCTTTGATGGCATCCACCATGTGAACACGTTTAAATGGTTCGTTAATCTTGATTTCAGTACCTTGATAGTTAACTGGGCCATCGCCTTTGACTGATTTAGCAGCGTGTTGGATAATACCTTCAGTCAAGTCCATGATGTCTTGGAAGTCTGCATAAGCTTGGTAAACTTCGATGGAAGTAAACTCCGGGTTATGAGTAGCATCCATTCCTTCGTTACGGAAGATACGGCCAATTTCATAGACACGTTCCATACCACCAACGATAAGGCGTTTCAAGTGAAGCTCAGTCGCGATACGAAGCACCATGTCAATATTTTGGGCATTATGGTGGGTGATAAATGGACGGGCAGAAGCACCACCGGCTTCATTATGAAGAACAGGTGTTTCCACTTCAAGGAAGCCTTTTTGGTCAAGGTAACGACGGATTTCAGAGATGATCTTTGAACGAGTGACAAAACGCTCAAAACTTTCGCGATTAGAAATTAAGTCTAGGTAACGTTTACGGTAAATTGTTTCAACATCTGTCAAACCGTGGAATTTCTCAGGAAGTGGGCGAAGTGCTTTAGACAAGTGAGTGATGTGAGTAGCTTTGATAGAGAGTTCTCCCATATCTGTACGCATCACTTCACCTTCGACACCAAGGAAGTCACCAAGGTCTGCTTTTTTGAAGATTTCGTAGTTTTCTTCACCGACAGCATCTTTACGTACGTAGATTTGAATCTGCCCTTCGCGGTCTTGAAGGTGGGCAAATCCTACTTTACCTTTACCACGTTTGGTTACCAAGCGTCCTGCGATAGTAGCTGTTTCGTTTTTATCATGTAATTGTTCTTTATCGAGGTCGGCATATTTATCTTTTAATTCTTGTGAATTTGCAGTACGTTCAAAACGTTTTCCGAAGGGATCGATTCCTTGTTCACGGAGCGCAGCCATTTTTTCACGGCGAACGATCTGCTGGTCATTTAGTTCTTCCATATGTTCTGTAGACATGGGATCCTCCTAGTTTTACTCAAAATTGAATACGATGAGTCATTTTTTGCGATACTCCCATTTTATCATAAATAACCAAGAAATTCACGGATAATCTTTAAAAACTAAAAAGAACTTGACGCTAAAATCAAGTTCTGTTATTGATAGGAGGTATCATTCCACGTATCAAGAGTGAATGTTTCAAAATCATGGGTTTCAAGGATGGTCAGGCTGGTATTTGCTAGACCGCCATCTTTACGAAGAAGAGGCTCTTTGTAACCTAGAAGAGTACGAAGACTGGCAGTAAGATTGGCGCCGTGCCCGACAATTAGAATACGCTCAGCCGGACTATCTTTGAGTGATTTGATAAATTGGATGGTCCGTTGGGTTGTGCTATAGAGGGATTCAGCTCCGAACATTTGAGTGTTAAACTTGGCAAGATTCGTACGGAAAGCTTTGATTTGTTGCGGGTAAATAGCTTCCAAGGTTGCAATTTTCAAACCTTCCAACTTTCCCAGCTGCCATTCACGGAGGTTAGGAACGCTTTCTAAAGGACAGGGAGTCTGCAGTTGACTTTGAATAATCTCAGCAGATTTGAACGCTCGAGGTAAATCACTTGAATAAATCTGATCAAAAGGAATATCCTTAAGATATTGACCTAGTTGTTTTAGGGTTTCAATGGATTCAGGAAGAAGGGGAGAATCTCCACTGGCACCTTGAAAGCGACCTTCTTGGTTCCAGAGGGTACGACCATGGCGGACAAAGTAGAGTTTCATTATTGGCTGTCCTCCAAGATATCTGCAAAGTCAGCTTTTACAAAGTTAGCCAAGTCTTGTGGAGCGACGATAATGCTGTGACCGACCTCGCCAGCAGAGGCAATCATTTGTTCCAAGTCTAGGGCAATCTTATCGATAAAAATGGGATAATTATGTTTCTGACGAATACCGACAGGATTATTGGCTCCATGAATATAACCTGTTGTTTTTTCCAAGTCCTTTTGTGGAATCATGCTCACTTTTTTATTGCCAGAAATTTTGGCTAGTTTCTTTTCAGACAAATGTTGAGTGATAGGGACAATTCCGATAATTGGTCCTGTTTTATCTCCCAAAAGAGCCAAGGTTTTGAAAATCTGATTTCGTTCATAACCTTGAGGAAGCTCTCCTTCCAGGGCATTGATTTGAATCCCCTGATGTGGGATACCTGCTTTGGACAGGATTTGTTCCACCAATGTTTTTTTGACTTTAACTTTTTTTGCCATTATTTATACTTATCCTCCAATTGGCTCATCCAAATACCAAGCCAGATTCCCAGTGCAAAGAAGAAGGCGATGATGACATACCCAACAAGAGAAATACCGGTGTACTGGATACTTTCAGCATTTCCTGCATTTGGAATCAAGATCAAAAGGGTACTTGAAAGGACGATACCGATGATGAAATGATAGACGCGTGAGTGGTAGTTGTTTAAGGCATAATCCATCATTTTTGAAAAAACGATGAGAGTTGCACCTGCACCGATTCCAATCGGGAAGAAGGTTCCCAAGAGGTCAAAGGTTTTAAAACCAGTCAACATAGGAGCATAGAGCCCCAAAATCAAAAGTAGGTTTGATGGACTGAGGCCAGGAACTAATACGCCAAGAGCCAGCAGTGTACCAGCTAGGACGAAATTAAGAAAGCTGGCGCTCAAGGTTCCAACGACAAAATTTAAGGCATAGAGTCCTAATCCAGAAATGATAAAGGTTATCCAGAACCAGACTAAATCAATCTTGTCTCGATCAGATTCTCGAGTTGATTCTTTGAGGAGGCTAGGAACTGTACCAATGATAGCTCCTGCAAAGCTCCATAAGACAAAGACCTGATAATTTTCAAGCAGGTATTCAATCGGGTAGGAAAATAAGCCGATTCCCAGAAGCATACCAATGGCAACTGGAATAAAGTACAAAACATTTTCTTTAAAGTCTTTAAAGGGATGAGCCAGAAAACCAATCATTCGTTCATAAATTCCTAAGATTGCTGCTAGAACCCCTCCGGAAATTCCTGGTAAGATAAATCCCAGAGCAATGACAATCCCTTTAATAACGCGTGCTAACCATGAGAGCATATTTTTCCTCCAACTATTTCTATTTCAAAAAATCCTTACTATATTGTATCACAATCTAAAACAAAAAGAAAAAGCAAATGAGAAACAAATGCTTTTAAGGTTTTAAAAAGAGTTTTCTAAAGGTTTCTTCTTTATTTTTTAAAGAAGAGATGACGTTGATATCCAAATCGTGGTCAAAGCCAGCAATTTTTCCTTTAGAAGTGTACTGGTGAATGTCATAATCTATATCAGTCTTAGGAGTTGCCTCGTAAAATCCTGAGTCAGAACCATAGGAAGGAATCCACACAGACGTAAACTTATCAGTATCAATACTGTGTTCTTCCATGAAGTATACTCCTACGTAGATTCCGATATTTTTAGCACCTAGTGATTCTAGTTTTGCACGAAAGGCTTCAACACCTTCGTTCATATTGGACATGGTTTTTTCTTCCACATCTAGCCAATAGTAGCTAGGGTTGTATGGAGATGCGGAGTTATAAAAACTTTCAGCAGCTTTTTCCATTTCTTGGATACTTTTACCTGCCACATAAGCGTAGACACCTACTGGGACATTTCGTTTTTGAAACTCGGTAATATGGTTTTTAAAAGCTTTATCTACCCCATTAACAAAGGAAGCATCGTTCTCTTTGGACGTTTGAGCACCACTATGAACACGAACGATGGCTCCAGAAATGTTTTGGGAAAGAGTATCGTAATTAATTTCTTCAGGCCGTTGCCAACCAGAAACATCAATTACTGGTTTATCTATATTATGTAGTGCTTGTGTTTCTACTTGCGCGATATTTGACTTTGTTTTTACAGGATGATTCTCAAAACGAGGGCGATTTAGGATTAAAATGAAAATCAAAATCCCAAAAAAAACAAATAAAATAAGCGGATTAATTTTCTTTCTCATATCTTATAATTTTACCTTAAAAATGAAAAAAAATCAAAAAAAATACTCAAAAAATGGGTTAAGAAAGGACTTTAGAGCATTTTTTCATTCAAGAGCGCGGAATGATTTGAAATATGGTATAATAAAAGGGAATTTCTAGAGAAAAGAGAAGATTATGTCAAATTATGCCATTATTTTAGCAGCGGGTAAAGGGACTCGCATGAAATCTGATTTGCCAAAAGTTTTACACAAGGTTGCGGGTATTTCCATGTTGGAACACGTTTTCCGTAGTGTGGGAGCTATCCAGCCTGAAAAGACAGTAACAGTTGTGGGACACAAGGCAGAATTGGTTGAGCAGGTCTTGGCTGGACAGACAGAATTTGTAACTCAATCTGAACAGTTAGGAACTGGTCATGCGGTTATGATGACAGAGCCTATCTTGGAAGGTTTGTCAGGTCACACCTTGGTTATTGCAGGAGATACTCCTTTAATCACTGGTGAAAGCTTGAAAAACTTGATTGATTTCCACATCAATCATAAAAATGTGGCCACTATCTTGACTGCTGAAACAGATAATCCTTTTGGCTATGGACGAATTGTTCGTAATGACAATGCTGAGGTTCTTCGTATTGTTGAGCAAAAGGATGCCACAGATTTTGAAAAACAAATCAAGGAAATCAACACTGGAACTTACGTCTTTGACAACGAGCGTTTGTTTGAGGCTTTGAAAAATATCAATACCAATAACGCTCAAGGTGAATACTATATTACAGATGTCATTGGCATTTTCCGTGAAGCTGGTGAAAAAGTTGGTGCTTATACCTTGAAAGATTTTGATGAGAGTCTTGGGGTAAATGACCGTGTGGCACTTGCGACAGCTGAGTCGGTTATGCGTCGTCGCATCAATCATCAGCACATGGTCAATGGGGTTAGCTTTGTTAATCCAGAATCAACTTATATCGATATTGATGTTGAGATTGCTCCGGAAGTTCAAATCGAAGCCAATGTTACCTTGAAAGGCCAAACGAAAATTGGTCCTGAGACTATTTTGACAAACGGTACTTATGTAGTGGATAGCACTATCGGAGCAGGAGCTGTCATTACTAACTCTATGATTGAAGAGAGTAGTGTTGCAGACGGAGTGACAGTCGGTCCTTATGCCCACATTCGTCCAGGTTCAAGTCTAGCTGCCCAAGTCCATATTGGAAACTTTGTTGAGGTTAAAGGTTCTTCAATCGGTGAGAATACCAAGGCTGGTCATTTGACTTATATCGGAAACTGTGAAGTGGGTAGCCACGTTAATTTTGGTGCAGGAACTATTACAGTCAACTATGATGGTAAAAACAAATACAAGACAGTAATTGGCAACAATGTCTTTGTTGGTTCAAATTCAACCATTATTGCGCCAGTAGAACTTGGTGACAATTCTCTTGTTGGTGCTGGTTCAACTATTACCAAAGACGTGCCAGCGGATGCGATTGCAATTGGTCGTGGTCGTCAGGTCAACAAAGATGAATATGCAACTCGCCTCCCTCATCATCCTAATAATCAGTAGGAGCCTATCATGGAATTTGAAGAAAAAACACTTAGCCGAAAAGAAATCTATCAAGGACCAATTTTTAAACTGGTCCAAGATCAGGTTGAGTTACCAGAAGGCAAGGGAACTGCCCAACGTGATTTGATTTTCCACAATGGAGCTGTCTGTGTTTTAGCTGTAACGGATGAGCAAAAACTCATCTTGGTAAAGCAGTACCGCAAAGCTATTGAGGCTGTCTCTTACGAAATTCCAGCTGGGAAATTGGAGGTAGGAGAAAATACAGACCCTGTCGCAGCTGCCCTTCGTGAATTAGAGGAAGAAACAGCCTATACAGGGAAGTTAGAACTCTTGTATGACTTTTATTCAGCCATTGGCTTTTGTAATGAAAAGTTAAAACTATATCTAGCAAGCGATTTGACAAAGGTGGAAAATCCGCGTCCCCAGGATGAAGACGAAACCTTGGAAGTCCTTGAAGTGAGTCTAGAAGAAGCTAAGGAATTGATCCAATCAGGTCATATTTGTGATGCCAAGACAATTATGGCTGTTCAGTATTGGGAATTGCACAAAAAATAGAGGAGGTCAGTATGGGTAAACCTTTATTAACGGATGAAATGATTGAAAGAGCTAATAGAGGCGAAAAAATTTCAGGTCCCCCTTTGCTAGATGATGAGGAGACCAAGATTTTACCAACCTCATCTTCCCGTTTTGGTTATGCCAATCCTAAGGAACATGGTTTTAGCCAGGAAACCTTGAAGATTCAGGTCGAACCGTCTATTCATAAAAGCCGTCGCATTGAAAATACCAAGAGAAATGTCTTCAATTCTAAGTTAAATAAAATCTTATTTGCAGTCATCTTTCTCTTGATTTTGCTTGTCTTAGCAATGAAACTTTTGTAATAGAAAAGGAATTGAAATGAAAATAGGAATTATTGCGGCTATGCCAGAAGAACTGGCTTATCTGGTCCAGCATTTAGACAATGCCCAAGAGCAAGTTGTTTTGGGGAATACCTATCACACAGGAACCATTGCCTCTCATGAAGTCGTTCTTGTAGAAAGTGGAATTGGTAAGGTCATGTCTGCTATGAGTGTGGCGATTTTAGCTGATCATTTCCAAGTGGATGCTCTTATCAATACGGGGTCAGCTGGGGCAGTAGCAGAAGGGATTGCTGTTGGGGATGTCGTGATTGCTGACAAATTAGCCTATCATGATGTGGATGTCACAGCTTTTGGTTATGCTTATGGACAAATGGCGCAACAACCACTTTATTTCGAATCAGACAAAGCCTTTGTTGCCGAAATTCAAGAGAGTCTATCTCAATTGGACCAAAACTGGCATCTTGGTTTGATTGCTACAGGAGATAGTTTTGTTGCAGGAAATGACAAGATAGAAGCGATTAAGTCCCATTTCCCAGAAGTTTTAGCAGTTGAGATGGAGGGAGCGGCTATTGCTCAGGCAGCGCATGCTCTTAATCTTCCAGTCTTAGTTATCCGAGCTATGAGTGACAATGCCAACCATGAAGCAAACATCTCTTTTGATGAGTTTATTATCGAAGCTGGAAGTCGCTCTGCCCAAGTCTTACTAGCCTTTTTGAAGGCCTTAGATTAAGCGGAAATTTGACAGTTTATCTAGCTTATGATAAGATTTAAGTAAAGAAAAGCTAGAAAACGTTTCAGAGGATATTATGAGTATTGAAATGACCGTCAGTGAGATTGCAGAGGTCTTAGGATTATCTCGCCAAGCAATCAATAACCGTGTCAAAGAATTACCAGAAGAAGACACAGATAAAAATGACAAAGGGGTAACAGTCGTTACCAGAAGTGGCTTGATTAAGCTAGAAGAAATCTATAAAAAAACGATTTTTGAAGATGAGCCTGTCAGTGAAGATGTCAAGCAACGTGAACTGATGGAGATTCTAGTGGATGAGAAGAATGCAGAAATTCTTCGTCTTTATGAACAATTAAAAGCCAAGGATCGTCAGTTATCAGAAAAAGACGAGCAGATGCGTATCAAAGACCGTCAGATTGCTGAGAAAGATAAACAACTCGATCAGCAGCAACAATTGACCCTTCAAGCCATGAAGGATCAAGAAAATCTTAAGCTAGAGCTGGACCAAGCAAAAGAAGAAGTCCAATCCACTAAGAAAGGCTTTTTTGCTCGTTTATTTGGGGGATAATCAAGGAGCTGTTAAGGTTAGTTGCTAACCTGATGGCTTCTTTTGTTTCTAAATAGTATAGTTGCTCAAGTAAAATAACAGTATAGGAGAGGTAGAAAATGGAACGATTAGAAGATTACATTGCTTTCGATTTAGAATTTAATCAGCACGAAGGACAAACACACTTGATTCAAGTATCGGCAGTGCGTTTTAGAGATGGTCAGGAAATCGATGCCTATGATTCCTATGTTCATACGAGTGTGCCTCTAAAAAGTTTTATCAATGGTTTGACTGGGATTACAGCTGAGACCTTAAAAGATGCTCCTCCAGTGGAGAAAGTCATAAAAGAATTCCAAGAGTTTGTGGGTTCTGTACCGATGGTGGGCTACAACGCTGCTAAAAGTGATTTGCCTATTTTAGCAGAGCATGGTTTAGACTACAGCCAGCAGTATAAGGTAGATTTGTATGATGAAGCTTTTGAACGTCGGAGTTCGGATTTACATGGTATTGCCAATCTCAAATTGCAAACAGTTGCCTCGTTTCTTGGATTCCAAGGTCAGTCTCATAATAGCTTGGAGGATGCTCGTATGACGGCGCGTGTGTACGAGTCCTTCTTAGAGTCAGATCAAGCTAGAGAATTGTTAGAGACAGAAAGTAGTCTATCAACCAATCCTTTTGGTGGCTTGGACTTGTCTCAATTATTTGACTAGGAGTGCCTATGAAACCTGAAAAACCTAAAAATCTAGGTTTTAGGAAAATCTACTTTAATCTAGATAAAATTCTCTTCCTCTTTTTCTTGATATTCATGATGATTGAGTTTGTCTGGTTACCACTTAATTCTTGGATTGCTGGACTGTTACTCCGACAGACAGGTTATCTCTTTCTTTCCTACAACAATATTTTTGCCATTATAAAGAGTTCTCCCTTTGTTAGCCTTGCTTTATTTGTTCTGGTAATTGTTAATTTACTGATTGCCTATTACCAGCTAGGACTCCTCTTTATCGGAGCTCGACACCTCCTCTATCATGAAAAGAGAACTCTGCTGGAGTACAGTCGCAAGGTCTTTCGTCAGAGTTTCTTATTCATGAGACAAGTGACGATTTCCAAAATGGCCTTTATTTTCTTTTATGTCATGATGCTCTTTCCATTGATTCGAAAGATTTTAAAGATTTATTACCTCAATAAAATCGTGATTCCGGAATTCATAGTAGCCTATGTGGAAGATAAGTACTGGTTAGTCGGTTTGGTAATCACTGTTCTAGCCTTGCTGCTGTTTTACATTTCAATACGTTTGATGTTTGCCCTACCCCAGCTTTTGTTTGAGAAGAAAACAGTCAAAGAAGCGGTCAGATACAGTATAGAGAAGACCAAAAGGCAATCCTGGTTTTATATTTGGAACTTGCTTTGGATTATCGTCAAAACGTATCTATTTTTCATTCTTCTCTTGATTCCTATCTTAGCAAGTCAGGTATTGATGGATGGATTGACCCATAAGGAATCTCTTGTACTTGGAATTATCAATTTTGTTTTGATCAAGAATTTCCACTATATGGCCTTGACTTATTTCCTTATTAAGTTTGTTTCCTTTTTGACAGGGGAAGAACTAGAAATCACACCAAGGAGAAAGAAAGACCACTGGATGAGATGGGGAGTGATGGGCTGTGCTGCTATCTTTTTTGCTCTTGAGGGGTATGTCTATTTGGAAGCTCCAGTAGCACATAAACCTTTAGTTATTTCTCACAGAGGTGTATCTAATAAGAATGGTGTCCAAAATACTGTCCAATCACTAGAAAGGACATCCCAACTAGGGCCAGACTTTGTTGAGACGGATGTTCAGGAATCAAAAGATGGCCAGTTTGTCATGATGCATGATGCTAATATTAAGAATTTGACAGGAGTCAATGCCAATCCTCAAGATCTAACTTTGGATGAATTAACCAAACTTGATATTTCAGAAAATGGTTATCATAGCAAGGTTTCTAGTTTTGATGCTTATCTCAACAAAGCCAATGAATTGCATCAAAAACTCCTTATTGAAATTAAAACTAGTCGAAAAGATAGTCCAGATATGATGAAACGCTTTATGAACAAATATGGAGCCATCATTAAGCAGAATGGTCATCAAATGCAGTCCTTAGACTATCATGTGATTGACCAGGTGTTGGCCTACGATTCAAAAATTCCAGTCTATTTCATCTTACCTTACAATAGTATCTTTCCAAGAACCAAAGCCACAGGTTACACCATGGAGTATTCAACATTGGACCAAAATTTTGTCAACAAGCTTTGGAATACGGATCAGAAATTGTACGTGTGGACCATCAATAGTTCAGAGTCCTTTGATAAATCTGTTCAGCTAGGAGCGGATGGCATGATAACTGATGACTTGGAAATGGTTCAAGAGCAGGTTACCATTGCACAAGAAGATCCAGAGTACACAGATTTGCTTTTTAAACAAGCAATAGAATTCTTTAATTTTTAGTAAGCAAAAAGAGGAACAGTTGTTCCTCTTTTTGGAGATAAACTCCTTAGAATAAACGTTTCGATGGAATTTATATCAAATAAGGTTGGCAAGAGCCAACCTTATTTGATATAGAGTTCTTGATTTTTTAGGACAATTTCACGTACTCTTGCGAACTTCTTGAGTTTTTTAAGTTCTTCTGGATGAGTGACGAGAGTGATAACATAGCCCTCTTTACCCATGCGACCTGTACGGCCAGCACGGTGAGTGTAGGTTTCACTATCTCTAGGAACATCAAAGTTTACGACACATTCTAGGCTATCAATATCAATCCCACGAGCCAAAAGGTCAGTTGCAAGAAGCAGGGTTAGTTGCTTATCTTTAAACTTTTCTAAGATGACTTTTCTAAATTTAACATTGACATCGCTAGCGAGGGAAATAGCCGAGATATCACGATACTGTAACTTTTCTTCTGCACTTCCAAGATCTGATAGACTGTTAAAGAAGACTAGTCCGCGGAAATCCTCAACATGAGCCAATTTTCGTAGCATATCAACTCGGTGGCGTTGATCTACCTGCATGTAGAAGTGCTGGATGTTGTCCAGTTTTTGGTCAGAGAGGTCAATGGTACGTGTATTAGGCGCAATCTTTTCTTGGTCAAACTTGGTTGTCGCACTCATGTAGACGAGTTGGTGGTCACGTGGTGCGTAGTGAGTGATTTTCTCAACAAAGTGAATCTGAGAATCGTCTAGTAACTGGTCAAATTCATCTAGGATGATGGATTCCACATTCATCATCTTGATTTTTTTCAGTTTAATGAGTTCAAAGATACGGCCAGGGGTTCCAATCAGAATTTCTGGTCCTTTTTTGAGTCGTTCAATTTGGCGTTTCTGACTTGAACCTGATAAGAAGAGCTGGGCTGTCAAGCCAATAGCTTCTGCCCACGTTTTACATACGTCAAAAATCTGTCCAGCAAGCTCCGTATTTGGTGCTAGAATCAAGAGTTGTTGCGCTTTTTTCTTTTGTAGTCGGAGAAGACTTGGGAGGAGGTAAGCTAGGGTCTTACCAGTTCCTGTTGGGCTCACTCCTAGGAGATTTTCTCCTGAAAGAATAGGCTCAAATAGTTGAGTTTGAATGGGTGTAAATTCTTGGAAACCGAGTTGGTCGCTCAGTTCTTGCCATTCAGTTGGTAGTTTGGTTTTCATTTTTCTGCCTCAAATCTAATGCCAGCAGTCTGGCGCATGGTATATAGTAGGTCATGAACAGAGCTTGCATCGTCTAGCCAAGTCTTGTAAAGTGTCTGGTCTGGTTGCTGAATCATCTGTGCAAATGCAGCGACTTCCTCAGTCATCGTATGAGGAGCCTGTTGGATAGGAAGATGGACTTGATTTCCTTGGTGGTCGCTAAAAATAGCTGAGCAAATATGCTCAATCGTGTTGAGGGTCAAGGTTCCATCTGCTGTGTAAATCTCACAAGGAAGATTGGAAGTGATATTTTTCCCAGCCTTGATATGAACTTGAAAGTCTGGGTAGAAGAGGATACCGTCTCCATTTAGGTCAATGCTATTGTCAAGCTGTTGAGTCTGGTAGGTTGCGTCCTGAGCTTTTCCAAAAAGACGAACGGAAGCATAGAGAGGATAAATCCCCAAGTCCATAAGGGCTCCACCAGCAAAACGGTCTGAAAAGACATTTGGTGTCTGACCAGCTAACAAATCTGGCATCTTGGAAGAATACTTGGCATAGTTGAAATCTGCTCCCAACACTTGCTTGTCTGCTAAAAAGTTTTTGATAGTAGTGAAAGCTTTCTCGTGATAATTACGAGCTGCTTCAAAGATAAAACAATTATTTTTCTCAGCTGTTTGAATCAAATCCAGCCATTCTTGTGGCTGAGTGACAGCTGGCTTTTCAAGAATGACATGTTTACCTGCAGACAATGCAGCTTTTGCCTGAGCAAAATGCAAGGAGTTTGGGCTAGCAATATAGACTACATCAAAGGAAGTCTTAAAGAAGTCCTCTAATTGATCGAATAGTTGGATATTTTCATAGCGAGAAGCAAAGGTTGTTGCAGTTTCTAGTTTTCTAGAATAAACTGCGACCAACTGGTATTCTTCACTGGTATGGGCTGCTTCTATGAAATGATGGCTGATAGCACCTGTTCCGATGACACCTAATTTTAGCATAAATACTCCTTTTCCAATTTTAAATCCTTCCTTCATTATAACATAGATAGACGGGACTATCCAACAGGGGATAAAAAATTTCAAATAAGCTACTAGGCCTTTTCCAAAGAAAGTGGTACAATAATGAGATGAGTAAATGAAATGGGAGGAAAAATGAGGTTACTGCCTATAAGAAAAATATCACGTCAGTCTAAGAGGCTAGCGCTTTTTTTGACGTTTTGTGCAGGATATGTAGATGCCTATACGTTTATTGTGCGAGGGAATACTCTTGTAGCTGGACAAACTGGGAATGTCGTATTTCTTTCAGTGGGACTTATTCAACATAATGTGTCAGATGCGAGTGCTAAAGTAATGACCTTGCTAGCTTTTATGATGGGGGTCTTTTTACTAACAGTTTATAAGGAAAAATTGCGAATTGTGAAAAAACCAATTTTGTCACTGATTCCTTTGGCAATCTTATCAATAGTTATCGGTTTTGTGCCGCAGACTGTAGATAATATCTATCTAGTACCGCCCTTGGCCTTTTGTATGGGGTTGGTGACAACCGCTTTTGGAGAAGTATCGGGTATTGCTTATAACAATGCATTTATGACAGGAAATATCAAACGGACCATGCTGGCTTTTGGAGATTATTTCCGGACCAAGCACACTCCTTTTTTGCGTGAAGGTTTCATATTTGTTAGCCTGCTTAGTAGTTTTGTCCTTGGCGTTGTCTTTTCAGCCTATTTGACGATTTTCTATCATGAAAAGACCATTCTTGGTGTTCCTATTATGATGAGTATTTTTTACCTCAGCATGCTTTTTGCATCTTGGCAGAAAAAAGTAAAAGAAAAAGCTTCATTTTAGGTGTTATTACTTGTAAGAAAATAGGAGATATGCTATACTTGAAGAGTTGACTATGCACGATCCTGTGCAACCGCACGAACATCGTTGCTTGATTATTCAAGTTTAAGTGGTTCGTCCCACGATGCTAGGCGAGTCTTCACAAAAAATTCGGGGAAACCCATAAAAATCATAGGAGGTGCATAATGAGCACATACGCAATTATCAAAACTGGCGGAAAACAAGTTAAAGTTGAAGTTGGTCAAGCAGTTTACGTTGAAAAATTGAACGTTGAAGCTGGTCAAGAAGTTACTTTTAACGAAGTTGTTCTTGTTGGTGGTGAAAACACTGTTGTCGGAACTCCACTTGTTGCTGGAGCTACTGTAGTTGGAACTGTTGAAAAACAAGGAAAACAAAAGAAAGTTGTTACTTACAAGTACAAACCTAAAAAAGGTAGCCACCGTAAACAAGGTCACCGTCAACCATATACAAAAGTTGTCATCAACGCAATCAACGCTTAATTTTAAGGAGAACACATGATACAAGCAGTCTTTGAGAGAGCCGAAGATGGCGAGCTGAGGAGTGCGGAAATTACTGGACACGCCGAGAGTGGCGAATACGGCTTAGATGTCGTGTGTGCATCGGTTTCTACGCTTGCCATTAACTTTATCAATTCCATTGAAAAATTTGCAGGCTATGAACCAATCCTAGAATTAAACGAAGATGAAGGTGGTTATCTGATGGTTGAAATTCCAAAAGATCTTCCTTCACACCAGAGAGAAATGACCCAGTTATTCTTTGAATCATTTTTCTTAGGTATGGCAAACTTATCGGAGAACTCTTCTGAGTTCGTCCAAACCAGAGTTATCACAGAAAACTAACACGGAGGAAAACATTATGTTAAAAATGACTCTTAACAACTTGCAACTTTTCGCCCACAAAAAAGGTGGAGGTTCTACATCAAACGGACGTGATTCACAAGCGAAACGTCTTGGAGCTAAAGCAGCTGACGGACAAACTGTAACAGGTGGATCAATCCTTTACCGTCAACGTGGTACACACATCTACCCAGGTGTAAACGTTGGACGTGGTGGAGACGATACTTTGTTCGCTAAAGTTGAAGGCGTAGTACGCTTTGAACGTAAAGGACGCGATAAAAAACAAGTTTCTGTTTACCCAATCGCTAAATAAAAAGGTCCAGTGAACCTTTTTATCCCGAGCCTTGAAATGTAAAGGCGAGGAAGCTAGAAATAGCATTAAATAAGGCTTTCCGAGTTTTCGGAGAGCCTATTTTTTTATTTTGATACCCACGCTGATACCCATATCTAAAATCCTATGTACGAGGCGAACTTAGTTGTAAAATTATAAATGTGAAACTTTTACAGTAATGAATGTTATAAGGGAATAAGATATTGTAAAAATTGCTAAGATTTGATATTATAATTGTATATAAAAGAAGAAGTAAGCAGGATGAAAGGAAGTGAACCTGTATGAAAAAAATTATCACAGTTATAGTCTGTTCAATCTCTTTTCTTGTTCTATCTGCTTGCGTTAGTAACAAAAAACTTATTCTTCCTGAACCAGAAACGATATCAGGAATTTATTTGCAGAAAAGTATCTCTGGAGATGTTAAAATTATAAACAAGAAAGATGATATCTCAGAATTGATTAAGGAGATACAGAAACAGTCAAAATCTACAACTTTGAAGAGTGTAAATGATCAACCGACAAATGTGAAAGATTACATCATTATCAAATTCACTCATCAGAATGAAGAAAATGATAGTGTAGCCTATCTATATACTATGAAAGAAAAACAGTATATTGAACAACCTTATGCTGGTATTTGGGAAGTAAATCCAGATATATCTAATAGGATTGAAGAGGTTTTTTCTAGTTGATTTATAGGGCAAAAGAAAATATTAGAGGCTTTTCTTGCATCATATTATAAACGGTAAATCAAAAGGATTTGCTGTTTTTATTTGCTTGAAATCAGATGAGGACTGAAAAAAGACATTATTCTAATTCTTGGATTGGGATGTTAGAGTCTTCATTGAGTTTTGAAAATTTCCATACTTTTTTCCTTTTTGGAAAACTTCTAAAATATGGTATAATGAAAAGATAAAGAAGTTGGGGGTAGAAGATGAACATTCAACAATTACGCTATGTTGTTGCCATTGCTAATAGTGGTACTTTCCGTGAAGCTGCTGAGAAGATGTATGTTAGTCAGCCGAGTCTGTCCATTTCTGTTCGTGATTTGGAAAAAGAGTTGGGTTTTAAGATTTTTCGTCGGACTAGCTCAGGGACTTTCTTGACTCGTCGTGGTATGGAATTTTATGAAAAAGCGCAAGAATTGGTCAAGGGATTTGATATTTTTCAAAATCAGTATGCCAATCCTGAAGAAGAAAAAGATGAATTTTCCATTGCTAGCCAGCACTATGACTTCTTGCCACCAACCATTACGGCCTTTTCAGAGCGCTATCCTGATTATAAGAACTTCCGTATTTTTGAATCAACTACTGTTCAAATCTTAGATGAAGTAGCGCAAGGACATAGTGAGATTGGCATTATCTACCTCAACAATCAAAATAAAAAGGGGATTATGCAACGGGTTGAAAAGCTAGGTCTGGAGGTCATTGAATTGATTCCCTTCCATACCCACATTTATCTCCGTGAGGGGCATCCTTTAGCCCAGAAAGAGGAATTGGTCATGGAGGATCTGGCGGATTTACCAACGGTTCGTTTCACTCAAGAGAAAGATGAGTACCTTTATTATTCAGAGAACTTTGTTGATACCAGCGCTAGCTCGCAGATGTTCAATGTGACAGACCGTGCTACTTTGAATGGTATTTTGGAACGGACAGACGCCTATGCGACAGGTTCTGGATTTTTAGATAGTGATAGTGTTAATGGCATAACAGTTATTCGTCTCAAGGATAACCTAGATAATCGCATGGTCTATGTTAAACGTGAGGAAGTGGAGCTTAGTCAGGCTGGAACTCTTTTCGTAGAAGTCATGCAAGAATATTTTGATCAGAAGAGGAAATCATGAAAAAAAGAGGAATAGTGGCAGTCATTGTACTGCTTTTGATTGCGCTGGATCAGTTAGTCAAATCCTATATCGTCTGGCAGATTCCACTGGGTGAGGTTCGTTCGTGGATACCCAATTTCGTTAGCTTGACCTACCTGCAAAATCGTGGGGCAGCCTTTTCCATGTTACAAGACCAGCAGTGGTTATTTGCTATTATTACATTGGTAGTTATGGTAGGTGCCATTTGGTATCTACATAAACACATGGAGGACTCGCTCTGGATGGTCCTGGGTTTGACCTTGATCATCGCAGGTGGTCTTGGAAACTTTATTGACAGAATCAGTCAAGGATTTGTTGTGGATATGTTCCACCTTGACTTTATTAATTTTGCAATTTTCAATGTTGCAGATAGTTATCTGACAGTTGGAGTGATTATTTTATTGATTGCAATGCTAAAAGAGGAAATAAATGGAAATTAAAATTGAAACTGGTGGCCTGCGTTTGGATAAGGCTTTGTCGGATTTGACAGAATTATCACGCAGTCTCGCGAATGAACAAATTAAATCAGGCCAGGTCTTGGTCAATGGGCAAGTCAAGAAAGCTAAGTACACGGTCCAAGAGGGCGATGTGGTCACTTACCATGTGCCAGAACCAGAGGTCTTAGAGTATGTGGCTGAGAATCTTCCGATAGAAATCGTCTACCAAGATGAGGATGTGGCTGTCGTTAACAAACCTCAGGGGATGGTGGTGCATCCAAGTGCTGGTCATACTAGCGGAACCTTGGTCAATGCCCTTATGTACCATATTAAGGACTTGTCGGGTATCAATGGGGTCCTCCGTCCGGGAATTGTTCACCGTATTGATAAGGATACGTCAGGTCTTCTTATGATTGCTAAAAATGATGAGGCGCATCTAGCACTTGCCCAAGAACTAAAGGATAAAAAGTCTCTCCGCAAATATTGGGCGATTGTTCATGGAAATCTGCCCAATGATCGTGGTGTAATTGAAGCGCCGATTGGCCGGAGTGAAAAAGACCGTAAGAAACAGGCTGTAACTGCTAAAGGGAAACCTGCAGTGACCCGTTTCCACGTCTTGGAACGCTTTGGTGATTATAGCTTGGTAGAGTTGCAGCTGGAGACAGGGCGTACCCATCAAATCCGTGTTCACATGGCTTATATTGGCCATCCAGTTGCTGGTGATGAAGTCTATGGACCACGCAAGACTCTGAAAGGGCATGGGCAATTTCTTCATGCCAAGACTCTGGGTTTTACTCATCCGAGAACAGGTGAGACCTTGGAATTTACAGCAGATATCCCAGATATTTTTAAGGAAACCTTGGAGAGATTGAGAAAGAATTAGACGTGATAAAAGGTTGAGATAGCTTGTCTCGACCTTTTTCCTATCAACTCTTTTCTATTTCCTGTCATTCATGTTATAATGGATAAATATGAAGAATCGGAGTGAGACTATGAAATACAAACGGATTGTCTTTAAGGTGGGAACTTCTTCTCTGACAAATGAGGATGGAAGTTTATCACGTAGTAAGGTAAAGGCTATTACCCAGCAGTTGGCTATGTTGCACCAGGCTGGTCATGAATTGATTTTGGTGTCGTCGGGTGCTATTGCTGCAGGTTTTGGAGCCTTAGGATTTAAAAAGCGTCCGACTAAGATTGCTGATAAACAGGCTTCAGCAGCGGTAGGGCAGGGGCTTTTGTTGGAAGAATACACGACCAATCTTCTCTTGCGCCAAATTGTTTCTGCACAAATCTTGCTGACTCAGGACGACTTTGTGGATAAGCGCCGTTATAAAAATGCTCATCAGGCTTTGTCGGTTTTACTTAGCCGTGGTGCGATTCCTATCATCAATGAGAATGATAGTGTCGTCATTGATGAGCTTAAGGTTGGGGACAATGACACTCTTAGTGCCCAGGTGGCGGCGATGGTCCAAGCAGACCTTTTGGTTCTCTTGACAGATGTGGACGGTCTCTATACTGGAAATCCTAATTCAGATCCACAAGCCAAACGATTGGAGAAAATCGAGACCATTAATCGTGAGATTATTGATATGGCAGGTGGAGCCGGTTCTTCAAACGGGACTGGGGGCATGCTTACAAAAATCAAAGCTGCAACTATCGCGACGGAATCAGGAGTTCCTGTTTATATCTGCTCATCCTTGAATTCAGATGCCATGATTGAGGCAGCTGAGGAGACCAAGGATGGTTCTTACTTTGTTGCACAGGAGAAAGGGCTCCGTACCCAGAAACAATGGCTAGCTTTTTATGCCAAAAGTCAGGGTTCTATTTGGGTTGATAAAGGGGCTGCAGAAGCTCTCTCTCAATATGGCAAGAGTCTTCTCTTATCTGGTATTGTTGAAGCAGAAGGAGCCTTTTCTTACGGTGATATTGTGACAGTATTTGACAAGGAAAGTGGAAAATCACTTGGAAAAGGGCGCGTGCAATTTGGAGCATCTGCTTTGGAGGATATGTTGCGTTCTCAAAAAGCCAAGGGTGTCTTGATTCACCGTGATGACTGGATTTCCATTACGCCTGAAATCCAACTACTCTTTACAGAATTTTAGAGGTAAACTATGGTAAGTACACAAGAACAATTTGAACAGGTACAGGCTGTTAAAAAATCGATCAACACAGCTAGTGAAGAGGTGAAAAACCAAGCCTTGCTCGCCATGGCTGATCACTTAGTGGCTGCTACTGAGGAAATTTTAGCGGCCAATGCCCTCGATATGGAAGCAGCCAAGGGTAAAATCTCAGATGTGATGCTGGATCGTCTTTATTTGGATGCAGTGCGTATAGAAGCAATGGCAACTGGGATTCGTGAAGTGGTTGCCTTACCAGATCCAATCGGTGAAGTTTTAGAAACTAATCAGCTTGAAAATGGTTTGGTTATCACCAAGAAGCGGGTGGCTATGGGCGTCATCGGTATTATCTATGAAAGCCGTCCAAATGTGACTTCTGACGCGGCTGCTTTGGCTCTCAAGAGTGGAAATGCAGTTGTTCTTCGTAGTGGGAAGGATGCCTACCAAACAGCTCATGCAATTGTCACAGCCTTGAAGAAGGGCTTGGAGACAACGACCATTCATCCAGATGTGATTCAACTGGTGGAAGATACTAGCCGTGAAAGTAGCTATGCTATGATGAAGGCCAAGGGCTATCTAGACCTTCTCATTCCTCGTGGAGGGGCTGGTTTGATTAATGCCGTGGTTGAAAATGCTATCGTACCAGTTATCGAGACAGGGACAGGGATTGTTCATGTTTATGTCGATAAGGACGCAGACGACGATAAGGCTCTATCGATCATAAACAATGCTAAAACTAGTCGTCCTTCTGTTTGCAATGCCATGGAGGTTCTGCTGGTTCATGAAGACAAGGCAGCAAGTTTCCTTCCTCGCTTGGAGCAAGTTCTGGTTGTAGATCGTAAGGAAGCTGGGCTGGAACCAATTCAATTCCGCTTGGATAGTAAAGCAAGTCAGTTTGTTTCAGGTCAAGCAGCTGAGGCTCAAGACTTTGACACCGAGTTTTTAGACTATGTCCTAGCGGTTAAGGTTGTGAGCAGTTTAGAAGAAGCGGTTGCGCACATTGAAGCCCACAGTACCCATCATTCGGACGCCATTGTGACTGAAAATGATGAAGCTGCAACTTACTTTACAGATCAAGTGGACTCTGCAGCAGTCTATGTCAATGCTTCAACTCGTTTCACCGATGGAGGTCAATTTGGTCTTGGTTGTGAAATGGGGATTTCTACTCAAAAACTGCACGCGCGTGGTCCTATGGGATTGAAGGAATTGACTAGCTACAAGTATGTGGTTACTGGTGACGGACAGATAAGGGAGTAAGAGATGAAGATTGGATTTATCGGTTTGGGGAATATGGGAGCTAGTTTGGCCAAGGCTGTTTTGCAGGCCAAGACGGGTGCTCAGATTCTCCTTGCCAATCGTAGTCAAGCTAAGGTGGAGGCTTTCATTGCCAACTTTGGTGGTCAGTCTTCTAGCAACGAAGAAATCTTCGCAGAAGCAGATATGATTTTTCTAGGTGTTAAGCCAGCCCAGTTCTCAGACTTGCTTTCTCAATATCAGACCATTCTTGAAAAACGAGAGAGTCTTCTTTTGATTTCCATGGCAGCTGGATTGACTTTAGAAAAACTAGCAAGTCTTATCCCAAGTCAACACCGAATTATTCGTATGATGCCAAATACCCCGGCTTCTATCGGTCAAGGAGTGATTAGTTATGCCTTGTCTCCTAATTGCAGGGCTGAGGACAGTGAGCTCTTTTGTCAGCTGTTAGCCAAGGCAGGTCTCTTGGTTGAACTAGGAGAAGGCTTAATCGACGCAGCGACAGGTCTTGCAGGTTGTGGACCAGCCTTTGTCTATCTCTTTATTGAGGCCTTAGCAGATGCGGGTGTTCAAACGGGATTGCCACGAGAAACGGCATTGAAAATGGCGACTCAAACAGTTGTCGGCGCCGGACAATTGGTCCTAGAAAGCCAAGAGCATCCTGGGGTCTTGAAAGATCAAGTTTGTAGCCCAGGTGGTTCGACTATCGCTGGTGTAGCAAGCCTAGAAGCGCATGCTTTTCGAGGCACAGTCATGGAGGCAGTTGGTCAAGCCTACAAGCGAACACAAGAACTAGGTAAATAAGAGGTGGATTTGTCTGCCTCTTTTATGGTGGTTGACACTCTTCGAAAATCAAATTCAAACTGTGTCAGCTTCCATCTGCAACCTCAAAACAGTGTTTTGAGCAACCTGCGGCTAGCTTCCTAGTTTGCTCTTTGATTTTCATTGAGTATGAAATGAGAAGACACAAAAAGATTGTCACAAACCCCTATTTTTTTGATAGAATAGAAGTAGTAAAAAAGAAATGAGTTAGACATGTCAAAAGGATTTTTAGTCTCTCTTGAGGGACCAGAGGGAGCAGGCAAGACCAGTGTTTTAGAGGCTCTGCTACCAATTTTAGATGAAAAAGGAGTAGAGGTGCTGACGACCCGAGAACCTGGCGGAGTCTTAATTGGGGAGAAAATTCGGGAAGTAATTTTGGATCCAAGTCATACTCAGATGGATGCTAAGACTGAACTCCTTCTCTATATTGCCAGTCGTAGACAGCATTTGGTGGAAAAAGTTCTTCCAGCCCTTGAAGCTGGCAAGTTGGTCATTATGGATCGCTTCATCGATAGTTCTGTTGCTTATCAGGGATTTGGTCGTGGCCTAGATATTAACTCCATTGATTGGCTCAATCACTTTGCGACAGATGGCCTCAAACCTGATTTGACTCTTTATTTTGACATAGAAGTGGAAGAGGGGCTGGCTCGCATTGCTGCTAATAGTGACCGCGAGGTTAATCGTTTGGACTTGGAAGGGTTGGACTTGCATAAAAAAGTCCGTCAAGGCTACCTTTCTCTTCTGGACAAAGAAGGAAAACGTATTGTCAAGATTGATGCCAGTCTTCCTTTGGAGCAAGTTGTGGAAGCTACCAAGGCTGTCTTGTTTGATAGAATAGGCTTGGCTAAATGAAACAAGAAGAATTAAAGGCTTGGCAGCCAGATCAGTTTGACCGCTTTGTCCGTATCCTAGAACAAGACCAGCTCAATCACGCCTACCTCTTTTCAGGTTTTTTTGGAAGCTTGGAAATGGCGCAGTTTTTGGCTAAGAGCCTCTTTTGTACGGATAAAGTAGGCATTTTACCATGTGAGAAATGCCGAAATTGCAAGCTGATTGAACAGGAAGAGTTTCCAGATGTTACCTTGATTAAGCCAGTCAATCAGGTCATCAAGACAGAACGCATTCGGGAATTGGTGGGACAATTTTCCCAAGCAGGGATTGAAAGTCAGCAACAGGTCTTTATTATCGAGCAAGCTGAGAAAATGCATCCCAATGCAGCAAACTCTCTGCTCAAGGTCATTGAAGAACCCCAGAGTGAGGTTTATATTTTCTTCTTGACCAGCGATGAGGAAAAGATGTTACCGACCATCCGTAGTCGGACCCAGATTTTCCACTTTAAAAAGCAAGAAGAAAAGCTCGTCTTGCTCTTAGAACAAATGGGGCTGGTTAAGAAAAAAGCGACTCTCTTAGCCCAGTTTAGTCAATCGCGAGCTGAAGCAGAAAAGTTGGCAAATCAAGCAAGTTTTTGGACCTTGGTGGATGAAAGTGAACGCCTGCTGACCTGGTTGTTAGCTAAGAAAAAAGAAAGTTATTTGCAAGTTGCTAAATTAGCCAACTTGGCAGATGACAAGGAAAAACAGGATCAGGTCTTGCGAATCCTTGAAGTCCTCTGTGGGCAGGATTTTCTGCAAGCAAGAGTAAGGGTGATTCTACAAGATTTGTTAGAAGCTAGAAAAATGTGGCAAGCTAATGTCAGCTTTCAAAATGCCATGGAATATCTGGTCTTGAAAGAAATGTAAACTCAAAAATGAACGATAAAGAAAGGAAAGGGCTGGTTTATGGACAAAAAAGAATTATTTGACGCGCTGGATGATTTTTCCCAACAGTTATTGGTAACCTTGGCCGATGTTGAAGCCATCAAGAAAAATCTCAAGAGCCTGGTAGAGGAAAATACAGCTCTTCGTTTGGAAAATTCTAAGTTGCGCGAACGCTTGGGTGAGGTGGAAGCAGATGCCCCTGTCAAGGCTAAGCATGTTCGCGAAAGTGTCCGTCGGATTTATAAAGACGGATTTCACGTATGTAATGATTTTTATGGACAACGTCGAGAACAGGACGAAGAATGTATGTTCTGTGACGAGTTGTTATACAGGGAGTAGGCATGCAGATTCAAAAAAGTTTTAAGGGGCAGTCTCTCTATGGCAAGCTGTATCTAGTGGCAACGCCGATTGGAAATCTAGATGATATGACCTTTCGTGCTATCCAAACCTTGAAAGAAGTGGATTGGATTGCGGCTGAGGACACGCGCAATACAGGCCTTTTGCTCAAGCATTTTGACATTTCGACCAAACAGATCAGTTTTCATGAGCACAATGCCAAGGAAAAAATTCCTGATTTGATTGATTTCTTGAAAGCAGGACAAAGTATTGCTCAGGTATCCGATGCGGGTCTTCCTAGCATTTCAGACCCTGGTCATGATTTGGTCAAGGCAGCTATTGAGGAAGAAATTGCGGTTGTTACAGTTCCAGGAGCCTCTGCAGGGATTTCCGCCTTGATTGCCAGTGGTTTAGCGCCACAGCCACATATCTTTTATGGTTTCTTACCGAGAAAATCAGGCCAGCAAAAGCAATTTTTCGACTCAAAAAAAGACTATCCTGAAACTCAGATTTTCTATGAATCACCTCATCGTGTGGCAGATACACTGGAAAATATGCTAGAAATCTACGGTGACCGCTCGGTCGTCTTGGTCAGGGAATTGACCAAAATCTATGAAGAATACCAAAGAGGTACCATTTCAGAGTTATTAGAAAGCATAGCTGAAACGCCACTCAAGGGAGAATGCCTTCTCATCGTTGAAGGTGCCAGCCAAGATGTGGAGGAAAAAAATGAGGAGGACTTGTTTTCAGAAATCCAAGCACGCATCCAGCAAGGCATGAAGAAAAACCAAGCTATTAAGGAAGTTGCTAAGATTTACCAGTGGAATAAAAGTCAGCTCTACGCTGCCTACCACGATTGGGAAGAAAAACAAGAAAATGACTAAACAGGGAAGTTTTCCTTCTTCCTTTTTTTTGTTATACTAGTAGAAGAAAAAATTAGAAAGATTTGTGGGTGTCAAACAGTCTAGTAGCTTGTTTTTATTTGGACTTAGTTTCCACCCAAAGAGGTATTAGTGTCGTGTCTCAATCTTATATCAATGTTATCGGTGCTGGTTTGGCAGGTTCTGAAGCCGCCTACCAAATCGCAGAACGTGGTATTCCAGTTAAACTATATGAAATGCGTGGGGTCAAGTCGACTCCCCAGCACAAAACAGACAATTTTGCTGAGTTAGTTTGTTCCAATTCCTTGCGTGGGGATGCTTTGACAAATGCTGTAGGGCTTCTTAAGGAAGAAATGCGTCGCTTAGGTTCTGTTATCTTAGAATCTGCTGAAGCAACCCGTGTTCCTGCTGGTGGCGCCCTTGCGGTGGACCGTGATGGTTTCTCCCAAATGGTGACTGAAAAAGTGGCCAACCATCCCTTGATTGAAGTGGTTCGTGATGAAATTACAGAATTGCCAACTGATGTTATTACGGTTGTCGCTACTGGTCCTTTGACTAGCGATGCCCTAGCTGAGAAGATTCATGCCCTTAATGACGGCGATGGTTTCTATTTCTATGATGCGGCAGCGCCTATTATTGACGTCAACACCATTGATATGAGCAAGGTCTATCTCAAGTCTCGTTATGATAAGGGAGAGGCGGCCTACCTCAATGCGCCCATGACCAAACAAGAGTTTATGGATTTCCATGAAGCCTTGGTCAATGCAGAAGAAGCACCGCTAAATTCTTTCGAAAAAGAAAAGTACTTTGAAGGTTGTATGCCTATCGAAGTCATGGCTAAGCGTGGCATTAAAACCATGCTTTATGGTCCGATGAAACCAGTCGGTCTGGAGTATCCAGATGACTACACAGGACCTCGTGATGGAGAATTCAAAACACCTTATGCGGTGGTTCAGCTTCGTCAGGATAATGCGGCTGGTAGCCTCTACAATATCGTCGGTTTCCAGACCCACCTCAAATGGGGAGAACAAAAGCGTGTCTTCCAAATGATTCCAGGTCTTGAAAATGCGGAGTTTGTTCGTTATGGGGTCATGCACCGCAATTCTTACATGGATTCACCAAATCTTCTGGAGCAGACCTACCGTTCTAAGAAGCAACCAAATCTCTTCTTTGCTGGTCAAATGACGGGTGTGGAAGGCTATGTTGAATCAGCAGCTTCAGGCTTAGTTGCGGGTATTAATGCAGCTCGTCTTTTCAAGGGAGAAAGCGAGGCTATTTTCCCAGAGACAACAGCGATTGGAAGTCTGGCTCATTACATCACCCATGCGGACAGCAAGCATTTCCAACCGATGAATGTCAATTTTGGGATTATCAAAGAGTTGGAAGGCGAACGTATCCGTGATAAGAAGGCTCGTTATGAAAAAATTGCAGAGCGTGCCCTTGCCGACTTAGAGGAATTTTTAACAGTCTAATTTTTTTGAAAGAATTGCTCATGATACTATAAAAATCTTAGAAATTGTGATAAAATAGGTAGGATAAAAAAAGGAGAGTGAAAATGGCGAATCCCAAGTATAAACGTATTTTAATCAAGTTATCAGGTGAAGCCCTTGCCGGTGAACGTGGCGTAGGGATTGATATCCAAACAGTTCAAACAATCGCAAAAGAGATTCAAGAAGTTCATAGCTTAGGTATCGAAATTGCCCTTGTTATTGGTGGAGGAAATCTCTGGCGTGGTGAACCTGCTGCAGAAGCAGGAATGGACCGCGTTCAGGCAGATTACACAGGAATGCTTGGGACTGTTATGAATGCTCTTGTGATGGCAGATTCATTGCAACAAGTTGGGGTTGATACGCGTGTACAAACAGCCATTGCCATGCAACAAGTGGCAGAGCCTTACGTACGTGGACGTGCCCTTCGTCACCTTGAAAAAGGCCGTATCGTTATCTTTGGTGCTGGAATTGGTTCACCTTACTTCTCAACAGATACAACAGCGGCTCTTCGTGCAGCTGAAATCGAAGCAGATGCCATCCTCATGGCTAAAAATGGCGTCGACGGTGTTTATAATGCCGATCCTAAGAAGGACAAGACAGCCGTTAAGTTTGAAGAATTGACTCACCGTGACGTTATCAATAAAGGTCTTCGTATCATGGATTCAACAGCTTCAACCCTCTCAATGGACAACGACATTGACTTGGTTGTCTTCAACATGAACCAACCAGGCAACATCAAACGTGTCGTATTTGGTGAAAATATCGGAACAACAGTTTCAAATAATATCGAAGAAAAGGAATAAGAAAGATTATGGCTAACGCAATTATTGAAAAAGCTAAAGAGAGAATGACCCAGTCTCACCAATCACTTGCTCGTGAATTTGGTGGTATCCGTGCCGGTCGTGCCAATGCAAGCTTGCTTGACCGTGTACATGTAGAGTACTATGGAGTAGAAACTCCCCTTAACCAAATCGCTTCAATTACGATTCCAGAAGCGCGTGTCTTGTTGGTAACACCATTTGACAAGTCTTCATTGAAAGACATCGAACGTGCCTTGAACGCTTCTGATCTTGGTATTACACCAGCTAATGATGGTTCTGTGATTCGTTTGGTTATCCCTGCTCTTACAGAAGAAACTCGTCGTGACCTTGCTAAAGAAGTGAAGAAGGTCGGCGAAAATGCTAAAGTGGCTGTCCGCAATATCCGTCGCGATGCTATGGACGAAGCTAAGAAACAAGAAAAAGCAAAAGAAATCACTGAAGACGAATTGAAGACTCTTGAAAAAGACATTCAAAAAGTAACAGACGATGCTGTTAAACACATCGACGACATGACTGCCAACAAAGAAAAAGAACTCTTGGAAGTCTAAAAATAAACAGAAAAACTCAGTTGGCATTGCTGGCTGAGTTTTATTCGAAAGAAGGAAATATGAATACAAATCTTGCAAGTTTTATCGTTGGACTCATCATCGATGAAAATGACCGTTTTTACTTTGTGCAAAAGGATGGCCAAACCTATGCGCTTGCTAAGGAAGAAGGTCAGCATACAGTAGGGGATACGGTTAAAGGTTTCGCCTATACAGATATGAAGCAAAAACTCCGCTTGACGACTCTAGAAGTGACTGCTACTCAGGACCAATTTGGTTGGGGACGTGTCACAGAAGTTCGTAAGGACTTGGGTGTTTTTGTGGATACAGGACTTCCTGACAAGGAAATCGTAGTGTCACTCGATATTCTCCCTGAGCTCAAGGAACTCTGGCCTAAGAAGGGCGACCAGCTCTACATCCGTCTTGAAGTGGACAAGAAAGATCGAATCTGGGGACTATTGGCCTATCAAGAAGACTTCCAACGTCTGGCTCGTCCTGCCTACAACAATATGCAGAACCAAAACTGGCCAGCCATTGTATACCGTCTCAAGCTGTCAGGAACCTTTGTTTACCTACCAGAAAATAACATGCTTGGCTTTATCCATCCTAGCGAGCGCTACGCAGAGCCACGGTTGGGTCAAGTGTTAGATGCGCGTGTCATTGGATTCCGTGAGGTTGATAGAACTCTGAACCTCTCCCTAAAACCGCGTTCATTTGAAATGTTGGAAAATGATGCCCAGATGATTTTGACCTACTTGGAAAGCAATGGCGGTTTCATGACCTTAAATGATAAGTCATCTCCAGACGACATCAAGGCAACCTTTGGCATTTCTAAAGGTCAGTTCAAGAAAGCTTTAGGTGGTCTTATGAAGGCTGGTAAAATCAAGCAAGACCAGTTTGGGACAGAGTTGATTTAGGGAGACATATGAGAAAATCATTTTACACTTGGCTCATGACCGAGCGCAATCCTAAAAGTAACAATCCCAAGGCTATCTTGGCAGACCTCGCTTTTGAAGAATCAGCCTTTCCAAAACATACGGATGATTTTGATGAGGTCAGTCGATTTTTGGAGGAGCATGCCAGTTTTTCTTTTAACCTAGGAGACTTTGACGCTATCTGGCAAGAATACTTAGAACACTAGACTTTATTCATTGGGTTTGGGCTAGTAATTTCTCCATCCCTTTGCTATAATAAAAAGAAATAAAAGGATTAGAGAGGTTCTTTATTTGAAGGAACATTCAATTGACATTCAACTGAGTCATCCAGATGACCTGTTTCATCTTTTTGGTTCCAATGAACGCCATCTTCGTTTGATGGAAGAAGAGCTTGATGTTGTGATTCATGCTCGTACGGAGATTGTCCAGGTTTTGGGAGAAGAGAATGCCTGTGAGGAAGCTCGTCAGGTTATTCAAGCTCTCATGGTTTTGGTGAATCGTGGGATGACAGTCGGCACACCAGATGTGGTGACTGCGATTAGCATGGTCAAAAACGATGAAATCGACAAGTTTGTTGCCCTTTACGAAGAAGAAATTATCAAGGACAATACAGGTAAACCGATTCGCGTCAAAACATTGGGTCAAAAGCTTTATGTGGATAGTGTTAAACAGCACGATGTGACCTTTGGAATCGGACCAGCAGGGACAGGGAAGACCTTTCTTGCAGTGACCTTGGCAGTGACTGCCCTTAAACGTGGGCAGGTCAAGCGAATTATCCTGACACGCCCAGCGGTGGAAGCAGGAGAGAGTCTAGGTTTTCTTCCGGGTGATCTCAAGGAAAAGGTGGATCCTTACCTTCGACCTGTTTATGATGCCTTGTATCAGATTCTCGGCAAAGACCAAACAACTCGTCTCATGGAGCGTGAAATTATTGAAATCGCCCCCCTTGCCTATATGCGTGGACGGACCTTGGATGATGCCTTTGTCATTCTCGATGAGGCGCAAAATACGACCATCATGCAGATGAAGATGTTCCTGACTCGTTTAGGCTTTAACTCTAAAATGATTGTTAATGGAGATATCAGTCAGATTGACCTGCCGCGTAATGTCAAATCCGGTTTGATTGATGCTCAAGAGAAACTCAAGAACATTCATCAAATTGACTTTGTTCATTTTTCAGCTAAGGATGTGGTTCGACATCCAGTTGTCGCTCAGATTATCCGAGCTTATGAACCAGCTCCAATTAAAAATGAAAAGCGTGAAGAAGTCCAAGAAGAAACAGAATAGCAAAAAAGAGCAGTTCAGGTGGAATTGCTCTTTCTTTTATCTGATAATTAGATTTTTATACTAGTTCATCAATTGGAGTATGTTTTTTATCGAGACCTTGGGCTACTGGAAGACTGGTTAAGTAACCTTGATAAGTGGTAACACCTTGACGCAAGGCTCCATCTTCAGAGATTGCTTGTACAAATCCTTTTTCTGCTAAAGCTTCGATATAAGGAAGAGTGACATTGGTTAGGGAGATGGTTGAAGTACGAGCAACCGCTCCGGGGATGTTGGCAACGGCATAGTGGAGCACACTGTGTTTTTCATAGACAGGTTCATCGTGCGTTGTCACACGGTCAGCTGTCTCGATAACGCCACCTTGGTCAACGGCAACGTCAACGATGACTGATCCTGGACGCATTTGTTTGACCATCTCATCTGTCACCAATTTTGGTGCTTTGGAACCAGGAATGAGAACCGCTCCAATAACAACATCCGCATCTCTCACACTGGCTTCGATGTTGAATGAATTGGACATGAGAGTTTGAATTTGGTGGCCAAAGACCTCATCTAAAACGGAGAGACGTTTAGCACTGATATCAAGGATGGTTACTTGAGCTCCCAATCCTAAAGCGATGCGGGCAGCATGGGTCCCTACGACACCGCCACCGATGATGGTTACTTTCCCTTTAGGTACACCCGGTACACCACCCAGTAGGACACCAGAACCTCCTGCTTGCTTAGTTAGGAAATGAGCACCGATTTGGACTGCCATACGGCCTGCAACCTCACTCATAGGAACGAGGAGTGGTAACTGACCTTGGGAATCACGAACAGTTTCATAGGCAATCCCCGTTGTTTTCGCTACTAGCATAGCATCTGCTAATTCAGGCGCTGCGGCCATGTGCAAGTAGGTGAAGAGAAGCAGGTCTTCACGCAAGTACTCATATTCAGAAGTTAATGGTTCTTTTACTTTCACGACTAACTCTGCAGCCCAAGCTTCACCAGCAGTAGCGACAATCTCAGCTCCTTGCTTTTGATAGTCAGCATCAGTAAAGCCAGAACCGAGACCAGCATTTGTTTCGATAAGGACGCGATGACCACGACCGACTAAGCTGTGGACACCAGCAGGTGTGAGGGCAACACGGTTTTCATTATTCTTAATTTCTTTTGGAATTCCGATTAACATAGAGAAAAACTCCCTTTCTATTGACGGGTTATAAATGATTTATCACAATTTTCTATAAAATAAGGTGATGATTTTATTCTATATGAAACCGCTTTAAAAATCAAGAAAAACTTGTTGTAACTTCTTTTTTATGCTAGACTGATAGAAAATACTTTTGAATGGTAGAAACGTATGGAATCAATCTTTTTAAAACTAGCCAGCATTCAATAGTGGAGACATAGCGTTTATTGCTTAGATTTCTATCCTTGGATGATACGGAAGCAATGTTTGAGTGTACATCAGATAAGAAAAAAGGAGACTCTCTTGGACGAAAATAAAATTATAAAGTTAAAGGACGTTGAATTTGTAGGCATTGGTAATTTTGAAGGGGAAACAGTTTTTTTGATAAGAAAACAGACAAGATGTTCTTAGGTCATTCTAAAACAAAGTTTAAAGTGTCTCCTATCGCTTTCTCAACAGGAGTAGCACTTATCCTTTATGTGATTGTAAGAGAAATAACAAAAGTTCAGGTGTTTAGTGGTTTTTGGCCCTTGACTTTTGGTTTTTTTCTAATGATCATTATCTCCAAACTTCTCTATAGACCAGCTTTGAATGAAGAATTAGTTATTAGTCCTTTTGTGCTTTCAAACATTGATATGATAACTTTTCTTAAAAAAGAGAAGAAAAATATAGTTAAGAGCCATCTAATTATATTATTGGCATTTCTTTTTCCAGTGCTTTTTTCTATAGTTTATTTATTGACTTCTAATTTTTTGTTTTTGTTTTTAGCCATTTTATTTTTTATGTTCCCCCTATTGTTATTAAACACGAAACCAATACAGAGATTTAAAGTGGTTCATATGTTAGACAAAAAATATTCCACTAAGGAAAAGGATTCATGAAAAAATATTTAAAAAATATGGTTCTGATAGGAACAATTGATAAAAATCCAGTTTATTTTGCTAATGAAGATTCTAGTTTATATATAGTAAGAAAAAAGACTTCTTTTTTGGAAACTGCTGGAAGTAGCTTGATTATGATTCTTTATGTCATAATTGGAAAAGTTAATTCCAAATACTATTTAACCATTCTGGGAAGATATCAATTTTTAATGATAGGCATCCTGATTTCCTTTATAACAGCCTTTGTTGTTTGTTATGTTACGTACCATCGTGAGAGGCAAGTTGAAAAACTTCAATTAGAGGAAAATGCAATGAGGGACTTCGTGTTAAGAGAGCGAAAGAATATCTTTTTGACCTATTTATCTCTTATCATATTACCACTAATTATAATATTCTTTGCATACCTCTTTATCACATATGGTAATCTTCCGTGGGGAGTTGTTTTAGTTTTATTTATGACTATATATTTTATGTTCTTTTATAATAAAATCTTCCAAAGAGGAAAAATCATAAATGAACTGTATAAAACTTATAAATGAGAAATTTAATTATGAAAAGTAACACTAAAAATTTCATTGCCCTAGGTATATATCAGGAAAAATCTGTCTACTATAACAATGAAAATCATCAACTGTTATATTCAACAAAGGATAAAACTATTGGAGCAACTGCCATTACTGGTTATAGTTCAATTGCTCTTGTTTTATATATTGTTTTAAGAAGTATAAGTAAAAATGGTAAAGTACCAACAGATTTTCGGTTGCTGTCTTTGGTCCTTGCTTATATTATCATTAGTATTGGTAGCAGTCTATTCCTTTATTATGTTTTAAATCGTGTCATTGAGTTAGAAGAATTTCAAATTGATTTAAGAAATTATCAAAACTTTTTAAAGCAAGAAAAAAGGAATGTTTTAATACTATATATAACGATAATCTGTTTTTTGCTTATAGGCATAGTGACTGCTGCAATTTTTATAAGTTCGGGTAATTATATTAGTCTTGTATTAACTTTATCATCATATTTTATCGTATACACTATTTTAAATACCAAATTGATTAAACGCAGCATGATATTGAGACAGTTATATAAAGAATTAGAAAACAAAGATATTTAATTGGAAGATCGAGTTCTATAGATTTTTTTATTTATCGAAAAATTAGAATAAGCTGATTAAGCTACGAGTTTTAATGAAACGGACTTAGAGTTAGGTCAATTTAGGAGGTTAATGTGAAAGAAAAAACAGTGAAAGAAGTTGAAGAATTAAATAAAGCTTATTTTAAAATCTTAGCGAATACTCGCGCATCAGCAAGTATGATGTTTATTTCGTTTACAGGAGTATTTATATTAGCACTAGAAATTTTCGTTTTTTATTACTATTTTGATACAGTCGCTACAATAAATCCATTTATGAATTGGTTCTTTGATTTACTCTTGATTTCTTGTTTCTACCTTATTATTGCATTTTTCACTCCATTAGTTGGTCTCTTTGTATATAAGAAGCAAATTTTGTCAACAATTTTTCTGCTACTAGTCTATATGGTCATATACTTTTCTCTGCAGTTGATGATGCTTTTGATTATATTTACTTCTATTTCAACGAAGGAATTTACTATAGGATTCTCTCTATATTCTCCAATTTTTATTCCATTCTTGTTAATTTCTACAGTTTGTGGCTTTATTTATCAATATTTCTGGTTAAAACGCCAGTTAAAAAAAGGTTTTTCTACAAATAGAACAATGGGTAATTATTTTGCAAAATCCAGTGCTTATAGTAAGAACTCTCTTCTTATTATTTTTATAGTTTCTATGATAGGCGGTCTTCTTTCAGGTAAGTTGATACTTATTTTTGGAATTCTTGGAGCTCTTCTTTTCAGCTATGCATTTTCTCAATTGATTACAGAAGTTGCCTACCTTTTATACCTAAAAATTCAGAGCAAGGAGTATTGGGAAGATGTTCCTACTAAAAAAGAGACTTTTCGAGATTTATTTAAGGGTTTCAGTTTAAAGAAAGCAAAAATTCGTATCTCACTTGAGATGGTAGCTTTTGCAATATTATTAGGGATTATTAATTATAGTGGTTATTCAGATGAGAGCATTAAGCGACCTATTTGGCTGGTCTGGAGTGTTAAATTGTTCATCTATGCAATAGAACTGGATATTTTGGGAAGTTTTATTCTTTATGTCATAAAAAAAGTAAATACTAGATTCAAAAAAGGAAAGAAAAAACAGTGAAAGAAGTTGAAGAATTAAATAAAGCTTATTTTAAAATCTTAGCGAATACTCGCGCATCTGCAAGTATGATGTTGATTTCATTTACAGGAGCTTTCGTTTTGGCATTGTTTCTGCTTTTCCAATATTTTTATTTTGTTAAAGGCTACGGAATAAATCCTTTGGAAAATTACTTTTTTGATTTTGTTTTGATTTATGTTATTTATCTTGTCGTGGCAACCTTTATTCCGCTAGGAATGACATTTATTTATCGTAGACAGATTTTATCAACCATATTATTACTTTTATCTTATATAGGTATTTTTTTATCTTTGATACTTATATCTTATATTATTCTTGTTTATTCAGGGACTAATTTGCAAGAATACAACGAACGTTCATTATACACCATTCCTTTTTTGTTAATCTGTACAGTTGTTGGTTTTGTTTATCACTATTTTTGGCTAAAAAGAGAGTTAAAAAAAGGTTTTTCTACCAATAGAACAATGGGTAATTATTTTGCGAAATCTAATGCCCACAATAATAATTCTCTTCTCATTATTTTTACAGTTTCCATGCTAGGCGGTCTTCTTTCTGGTAAGTTTGCGATAGTTTTAGGAATTCTAACAGCGGTACTTTTTATCTATGGCTTCTCCCAACTCATCATAGAAGTCGCCTATCTTTTATATCTAAAAACTCAAAACAAGGAGTATTGGGAAGATGTGCCTACGAAAAAAGAGACTTTTCGAGATTTATTTAAGGGTTTCAGTTTGAAGAAAGCAAAAATTAGAATTTCCCTTGAGATTTTGTTTTGTTCAATATTCCTAGGTATTATGTATAATATAGGCTATTTTAGTCCTAGTTCATACACCCCCCTTTGGCTTATTTGGCTTGGGAGAATATTTATAATTTTGATAGGGCTGGATATTTTGGGGAGCTTTATTCTATCTATGATGAAAAGATTAGAAACTGGATTCAAAAAAGGAAAGAAAAAACAGTGAAAGAAGTTGAAGAATTAAATAAAGCATATTTTAAAAGCTTAGCAAACACTCGCGCATCTGCAAGTATGATGTTGATTTCATTTACAGGAGCAGTCATCTTTGGAGTAGAGCTATACCTAATTGATTTTGGTCTGCAAAAGTCATCGAACATATTTTTTAATTTTATTTTATTATATTCGGTCTATCTTATAGTGGCAACTGTGATTCCACTAGGGATGAGTTTTATTTATCGTAAACAAATTTTATCAACTATATTATTACTATTATCGTATATAGGAATTTTCTTATCGTTAATGCTAACGTGTTATATTTTGCTTACAGTTAATAATAATGGCTTTCAAGAGTTTAATGAATCGTCAATACCAGTCATTTTGTTTTTAGTGATCTCTACAGTTTGTGGCTTTATTTATCAATATTTTTGGTTAAAGCGACAACTGAAAAATGGTTTTTCTGCTAGACGAACGGTGAGAAATTACTTTGCCAAATCCAGTGCCTACAGTCAAGAATCTATTCTCATTATTTTTATGTTAGTATTGTTAACCAGTGCTTTTTTAGGGAAGTTTGCTATGGTTTTAGGTATTACAAGTACACTCCTTTACTGTTATGCTTTCCCCCAATTGATTATTGAAGTAGCCTATCTTTTATATCTTAAAACTCAAAGCAAGGAATATTGGGAAACAGAACCGGACGGAGAGGTCAGTTTTAGAAATTTATTCAGAAATTTATTTAAAGAATTTAGTCTGAAGAAAACTAAAATTCGCATTCCTCTTGAAATATTTTTACTTCTTCTTATTATTTACATTGATGGGGGAAATGCCTACATCAATGTATTTATTAATCAAACACGTTGGCTGCTTTGGCTTATTAGAATATTTATAATCTCAATAGGACTAGATATTTTGGGAAGTTTTATTCTTTATGTCATAAAAAAAGTAAATACTAGATTCAAAAAAGGAAAGAAAAAATGATAAATCTTCATTGTCAGTAGGACTCTGAATTATGTAATTATTGATTTTAAGAAACATTTAGAAATGCTTCCAAATACCAGAAAACTCTCTGCTCTAGAATCAGTTATCTGGTATTCTTTGTTCGCGCTTCTTGTTGTAACTTCTTTTTTATGCTAGACTGGTAGAAAATATTTTTAAATGGTGGAGAAGTATGGAATCAATCTTTTTAAAACTAGCTCAGTATCCCATAGTCGAGACTGAGAGTTTATTGCTTAGACCTGTAACCTTGGATGATGCGGAAGCAATGTTTGACTATGCCTCGGACAAGGATAATACACGCTACACTTTTCCAACAAATCAGAGCCTAGAAGAGACCAAGAATAACATTGCTCAGTTCTACTTGGCCAATCCCTTGGGACGGTGGGGAATCGAACTAAAAAGCAATAGTCAGTTTATCGGAACTATTGATTTGCACAAGATTGATCCTGTTCTTAAGAAGGCAGCTATTAGCTACATTATCAATAAAAAGTATTGGAATCAAGGTTTGACGACAGAAGCCAATCGTGCCGTGATTAAGCTGGCTTTTGAGAATATTGGAATGAACAAGTTGATCGCCCTTCACGATAAGGATAATCCCGCATCTGGCAAGGTCATGGAGAAATCAGGCATGCGTTTTTCACATGCAGAACCATATGCTTGTATGGACCAGCATGAAGAAGGCCGAATCGTTACAAGAGTTCATTATGTCTTGACCAAGGAAGACTATTTTGCAAATAAATAAGCAGTTGAAAAGAAATTTTCGACTGTTTTTTCTTCCTCTTACGAATAATCTAAGAGAGGAGAAAATATGGAAGTAATTATCGAGAAAATCAAAGAGTATAAAATAATTGTCATTTGTACTGGTCTGGGCTTGCTTGTAGGAGGATTTTTCCTGCTAAAACCAGCTCCACAAATACCTGTTAAAGAGACGAATTTGCAGGCTGAAGTTGTAGCTGTTTCCAAGGATTCATCGACCGAAAAGGAAGTGAAGAAGGAAGAGAAGGAAGAACCACTTGAACAAGATTTGATTACAGTAGATGTGAAAGGTGCTGTCAAATCGCCGGGTATTTATGATTTGCCAGTAGGTAGTCGAGTCAATGATGCAGTGCAGAAAGCAGGTGGATTGACAGAAGAAGCGGATAGCAAGTCGCTCAATCTAGCTCAGAAAGTTAGTGATGAGGCTCTAGTTTACGTTCCAACTAAGGGTGAAGAAGCAGCTAGTCAACAGACTGGTTCTGGGACAGCTTCTTCAACGAGCAAGGAAAAGAAGGTCAATCTCAACAAGGCAAGTCTGGAAGAACTCAAGCAGGTCAAGGGACTGGGAGGAAAACGAGCTCAGGACATTATCGATCATCGTGAAACAAATGGGAAATTCAAGTCGGTCGATGAACTCAAGAAAGTCTCTGGCATTGGTGCCAAGACCATAGAAAAGCTAAAAGATTATGTTACAGTGGATTAAGAATTTCCCCCTTCCCCTAATTTACCTGAGTTTTCTGTTGCTTTGGCTTTACTACGCTATTTTCTCAGCATCCTATCTTGCTTTGTTGGGCTTTGTTTTTCTGCTAGTCTGTCTCTTTATCCAATTTCCGTGGAAGTCTGTTAGAAAAGTTCTAGTGATTTGTGGAATCTTTGGTTTCTGGTTTCTGTTTCAAAATTGGCAACAGAGTCAAGCGAGTCAAAATTTGGCGGATTCTGTTGAAAGGGTGCGGATTTTGCCTGACACTATTAAGGTCAATGGTGATAGTCTGTCCTTTCGTGGTAAGCATGATGGACGCATTTTTCAAGTCTATTATAAACTCCAGTCCGAGGAGGAGAAAGAAGCCTTTCAAACTTTAATAGACCTTCATGAGATAGAACTTGAAGGAAAACTTTCGGAGCCAGAAGGGCAGAGAAATTTTGGTGGTTTTGACTACCAAGCCTATCTGAAGACTCAGGGAATTTACCAGACTATCAATATCAAAAAAATTCAGTCACTTCAAAAGGTTGGCAGTTGGGATATAGGTGAAAACCTGTCCAGCTTACGTCGAAAGGCTGTAGTTTGGATCAAGACGCACTTTCCAGACCCTATGCGCAATTACATGACGGGGCTTCTATTAGGACATCTGGACACCGACTTTGAGGAGATGAATGAGCTTTATTCTAGTCTAGGAATTATCCATCTTTTTGCCTTGTCGGGCATGCAGGTAGGCTTTTTCATGGATGGATTTAAGAAACTTCTCTTGCGATTGGGCTTGACTCAAGAAAAGTTGAAATGGCTGACTTATCCCTTTTCCCTTATCTATGCGGGCCTGACAGGGTTTTCAGCATCGGTCATTCGCAGTCTTTGGCAAAAACTATTGGCTCAACATGGCTATAAGGGATTAGATAATTTTGCCCTGACTGTGCTTGTTCTCTTTATCGTCATGCCTAACTTTTTCCTGACTGCAGGAGGAGTTTTGTCCTGCGCTTATGCTTTTATCTTGACTATGACCAGCAAAGAAGGAGAGGGCCTAAAGGCTGTGACCAGAGAAAGTCTAGTCATTTCCTTGGGAATATTGCCCATTCTGTCCTTCTATTTTGCGGAATTTCAACCTTGGTCCATCCTTTTGACCTTTGTCTTTTCCTTTCTATTTGACTTGGCCTTCTTACCGCTCTTGTCTATCTTATTTGTCCTTTCATTTCTCTATCCAGTCATTCAGCTTAATTTTATTTTTGAATGGTTGGAGGGGATGATTCGCTTTGTATCACAGGTGGCAAGTAGACCGCTTGTCTTTGGACAACCCAATGCATGGCTTTTAGTTTTATTGTTAATTTCCTTGGCTTTAGTATATGATTTGAGGAAAAACATTAAAAGGCTAGCAGTATTGAGCTTATTGATTACGGGTCTCTTTTTCTTGACCAAGCATCCACTGGAAAATGAAATTACCATGCTGGATGTGGGGCAAGGCGAAAGTATTTTCCTACGGGATGTAACTGGTAAGATCATTCTTATAGATGTCGGCGGCAAGGCAGAATCTAGCAAGAAAATCGAAAAATGGCAAGAAAAGACGACGACAAGCAACGCCCAGCGAAGCTTGATTCCCTATCTAAAAGGTCGAGGAGTAGCCAAGATTGACCAGCTGATTTTAACAAATACAGACAAGGAGCATGTTGGAGATTTGTTGGAGGTGACCAAGGCTTTCCATGTAGGGGAGATTTTAGTATCAAAAGGTAGTCTGAAACAGAAGGAATTTGTGGCAGAACTACAGGCAACTCAAACCAAGGTGCGTAGTGTGACAGCAGGAGAGAACTTGCCAATTTTTGGAAGTCGGTTAGAAGTCCTGTCTCCAAGGAAAATTGGAAATGGAAATCATGAAGATTCCCTGGTTTTGTATGGAAAACTCTTGGATAAAAACTTTCTTTTCACAGGAAATTTGGAGGAAAAAGGAGAGAAGGACTTGCTGAAGCAATATTCAGACTTGAAAGTAGATGTTTTGAAAGTTGGCCAACATGGTTCTAAAAAATCATCAAGTTCAGCCTTTCTAGAACAGATCAAACCAGAGATGACTCTCATCTCAGTTGGAAAGAACAATCGAACGAAACTCCCCCATCAGGAAACCTTGACACGACTACAAGATATCAATAGTAAAGTTTACCGGACTGACCAGCGTGGAGCTTTACGGTTTAAAGGGTGGAATAGTTGGAAGATTGAAAGCGTTCGTTAGGAAGGACAAATATTATATATTAGTAAAATAAACTAAAAATCTGTTGCATGATAATGATAAAAACGATATAATGAAAGCGTCTTCAATATTAATGATATAAAACCATTAAAAATTAGCAAAAGTCGTTTAATTAGTTAATTTTTGATTGTTGGTCTTTTTCAGTTTAGTGTATCTATTGTAAGCGTTCTTAAAAGTTATCGGTATGATTAGAAAATATAGTACGAATTATCACAGTCTCGTTATGATAGATATGATGAGTATAACGTTGATAGTGGTTGAAATTACGATTTTTTAGAGACATAAATTATTACAACTGTGATTGTTAATCTTTCAAGAGTGATAAAAAGGAGGGCTAGATATGTTGCAGCTTACTCATGTGACCTTAAAAACGCGACAAGTCATCTTACAAGATGTTGATTTTACATTTGAAAAGGGTAGGATTTATGGTATTCTTGCTATAAATGGCTCTGGAAAGACGACACTGTTCCGCGCCATTAGCAATTTAATTCCTATAAGTAGCGGAAATATCGCAGTCTCTCCTTCTTTGTTTTATTATGAGAGTATTGAATGGCTGGATGGAAACTTAAGTGGGATGGACTACCTTCGTCTTATCAAGAACATCTGGAAGTCAGGGCTGAACTTGGGGGATGAAATTACCTATTGGGAAATGTCTGACTATATCAGCCTTCCCATTCGCAAGTATTCCTTAGGCATGAAGCAACGCTTGGTGATTGCCATGTATTTCCTCAGTCAGGCGAAATGCTGGCTTATGGATGAGATTACAAATGGCTTAGATGAGTATTATCGACAGAAGTTTTTTGATAGGCTAGCACAAATCGATAGACAAGAGCAGCTGGTTCTTTTAAGTTCCCACTATAAGGAAGAGTTGGTTGATGTCTGCGATAGAGTAGTAACCATTCATCGGGGAAAGATAGAAGAGGTTTAGTTTATGAAAGATGTTGGTCTATTTTTATTAAAAAAAGTTTTCAAAAGTCGCTTAAACTGGATTATCTTAGCTTTATTTGTATCTGGACTCGGTGTTACCTTTTATTTTAATAGTCAGACTGCAAACTCCGTCAGCTTGGAGAGCGAGTTGGAAACCCGTCTTGTAAAAGATGAGAGAGTCATCAATGAATATGAAGAGAAACTCTCCCAAATATCTGATACCAACTCGGAGGAATACCAGATTGCTAAAATTAATTTAGAATCGCAAAAAAATCTTTTTACTCAAAAGAAAGAAATTCTGGCTTTGTTAAGAGAAGGACGCTGGAAAGAAGCCTACTATTTGCAGTGGCAAGATGAGGAAAAGAGTTATGAAATTGTATCGAAGCAACCGACTTCTAGTTCTGACTTTAAAATGGCGGTTGACCGCGAACGAAAGACTTACCAAGCCCTATATCCCTTGAACATAAAAGCCCACAATTTAGTTTATCCGACCCACGGGATTGATCAGATTGTCTGGATTTTAGAGCTTATCATCCCAAGCTTGTTTGTGATTGCGATTATTTTTATGCTAACGCAACTATTTGCAGAAAGATATCAAAATCATCTGGACACAGCTCAGTTATATCCTTTTTCAAAAGTGGCATTTGCCATGTCCTCTCTTGGAGTTGGAGTGGGCTATGTAAGTGTACTATTTATTGGAATCTGTGGTTTTTCTTTCCTAGTGGGAAGTCTGATAAGTGGTTTTGGACAGTTAGATTATCCCTACCCGATCTATAGCTTAACGAATCAAGAAGTAACTATTGGGAAAATACAGGATGTGTTATTTCCTAGCTTGCTCTTAACTTTCTTAGCTTTTATCGTCATTGTGGAAGTCGTCTACTTGATTGCTTACTTTTTCAAGCAAAAAATGCCTGTCCTCTTTCTGTCACTTATTGGGATTGTTGGCTTATTGTTTGGAATCCAAACAATTCAGCCTCTTCAAAGGATTGCACATCTGATTCCCTTTACTTACTTGCGTTCAGTGGAGATTTTATCTGGAAGATTACCTAAGCAAATTGATAATGTCAATCTGAATTGGAGCATGGGGCTAGTCTTACTTCCTTGCCTGATTATTCTTTTGCTAGTGGGGATTCTATTTATCGAAAGCTGGGGAAGTTCACGGAAAAAGGAAGTTTTTAATAGATTCTAGCTTTCCTATACAGAAAATAAGAAAAAACTAACATAGAGAGGGAATCACCTTGGTTCTCTCTTTTTGATGCGGAAACCAAGACAAAATACAAACACAAACTTTTCAAAAAAATAACTTTTTATCTTGACAAGGGCTAGAAAACTTGGTATCATATAAAAGTTGAGAAAAGCAGAAGTGAGAGCTTCTCGCCTTGTGACATTAAGTTGCCTGGCCCTACGGATGAAAAGTTTCTAAGAAACGCTATCATAACGTGCGGGCTTGTATATTTACGAGTCCGCTATTGTTTTTCTCTAATAAAACAAAAGAGGTGAAAACCATAGCAAAGCAAGACTTATTCATCAATGATGAGATTCGTGTACGTGAAGTTCGCTTGATTGGTCTTGAAGGAGAACAGCTAGGCATCAAGCCACTCAGTGAAGCGCAAGCTTTGGCTGATAACGCTAATGTTGACCTAGTATTGATTCAACCCCAAGCCAAACCGCCTGTTGCAAAAATTATGGACTACGGTAAGTTCAAATTTGAGTACCAGAAGAAGCAAAAAGAACAACGTAAAAAACAAAGTGTTGTTACTGTGAAAGAAGTTCGTCTAAGTCCAACGATTGACAAGGGTGACTTTGATACAAAACTTCGCAATGCACGCAAATTCCTTGAAAAAGGAAATAAAGTTAAGGTATCTATTCGCTTTAAGGGTCGTATGATTACCCATAAAGAGATTGGTGCAAAAGTTTTAGCCGAGTTTGCTGAAGCAACTCAAGATATTGCCATCATCGAACAACGTGCTAAAATGGATGGACGTCAAATGTTCATGCAATTGGCGCCAGCGACTGACAAAAAATAATTGTCAGAAAGTTAAATAAAGGAGAAAAAATCATGCCAAAACAAAAAACACACCGCGCATCAGCTAAACGTTTCAAACGTACAGGTTCTGGTGGACTTAAACGTTTCCGTGCTTACACTTCTCACCGTTTCCACGGAAAAACTAAGAAACAACGTCGTCATCTTCGTAAAGCATCTATGGTGCATTCAGGAGATTACAAACGTATCAAAGCAATGCTTACTCGCTTGAAATAATAGCTTGACTGTAAGTAAACAATTCTAGGAAATATTTGGAGGAAATAAAACATGGCACGTGTTAAAGGTGGCGTTGTATCACGCAAACGTCGTAAACGTATTCTTAAATTAGCAAAAGGTTACTATGGAGCTAAACACATCTTGTTCCGTACTGCAAAAGAACAAGTAATGAACTCTTACTACTATGCATACCGTGACCGTCGTCAGAAAAAACGTGACTTCCGCAAATTGTGGATCACTCGTATCAACGCGGCAGCTCGTATGAACGGACTTTCATACTCACAATTGATGCATGGATTGAAGTTGGCTGAGATCGAAGTTAACCGTAAAATGCTTGCTGACTTGGCTGTTAATGATGCAGCAGCTTTCACAGCTCTTGCAGATGCAGCTAAAGCAAAACTTGGTAAATAATAACTGATAAGACTGGAACAGGATTGTCCCAGTCTTTTTAAAAATAAAGGAGAAAATATGGCTTCAAAAATGCTACATACTTGCTTGCGGGTAGAAAATCTTGAAAAATCAATTGCATTCTATCAAGATGCTTTTGGATTTAAAGAATTGCGTCGCAGAGATTTTCCAGACCATGCCTTCACGATTGTCTATCTAAGTCTTGAGGGTGACGACTATGAGTTGGAGTTGACTTATAACTACGATCATGGTCCTTATGTGGTTGGAGATGGGTTTGCCCATATCGCCCTCAGTACACCTGATCTTGAGGCTCTTCATCAAGAGCACAGTGCAAAAGGTTATGAAGTGACTGAGCCAAATGGTCTACCAGGAACTGCACCTAACTATTACTTTGTCAAAGACCCTGATGGATACAAGGTCGAAGTCATTCGTGAAAAATAATCTCGTGAGGTCAAGTAGAATGTTCGTTTTCTACTTGACTTTTTTTAGCTGAAAGAGTATACTAATAAAAATTTAACCTTTAAGGGGAGTCCAGAGAGACTCACAAGGTGTCAGATAAAAGAATAGTACAATTTTATAGAGGAGACTTTTTGAGTGTGCTCTCTTGTTTTGTACGATTTTAACTGAGGCCTTGCAATCGCAAGGTCTTTTCTTTATCTGGTCCCCTTAAAATTTAAGGAGGAAAAGTCATGAATCCCACATGTAAGAAACGTTTGGGTGCCATTCGTTTGGAAACCATGAAGGTGGTTGCACAGGAGGAAATCGCGCCAGCAATCTTTGAATTAGTCCTAGAAGGGGAAATGGTTGAAGCCATGCGAGCAGGCCAATTTCTTCATCTACGTGTGCCTGATGACGCCCATCTCTTGCGTCGCCCTATTTCAATTTCGTCTATTGACAAGGCAAACAAGCAGTGTCATCTCATTTATCGGATTGAGGGCGCTGGGACTGCCATTTTTTCAACCTTAAGCCAGGGAGATACTCTTGATGTGATGGGGCCTCAGGGAAATGGTTTTGACTTGTCTGACCTTGATGAGCAGAGTCAGGTTCTCCTTGTTGGTGGGGGGATTGGTGTTCCGCCCTTGCTTGAAGTGGCCAAGGAATTGCATGCGCGTGGAGTGAAAGTAGTGACAGTCCTCGGTTTTGCTAATAAGGATGCTGTTATTTTAGAGACGGAATTAGCTCAATATGGTCAGGTCTTTGTAACGACAGATGATGGTTCTTATGGTATCAAAGGAAATGTTTCCGTTGTTATCAATGACTTAGACAGTCAGTTTGATGCTGTTTACTCATGTGGGGCTCCAGGAATGATGAAGTATATCAATCAAACCTTTTATGACCACCCAAGAGCCTATCTATCTTTGGAATCTCGTATGGCTTGTGGGATGGGGGCTTGCTATGCCTGTGTCCTAAAAGTACCAGAAAGCGAGACGGTCAGCCAACGCGTCTGTGAAGATGGCCCTGTTTTCCGCACAGGAACAGTTGTATTGTAAGGAGAAAATCATGACTAGAAATCGTTTACAAGTTTCTCTACCTGGTTTGGATTTGAAAAATCCCATCATTCCAGCATCAGGCTGTTTTGGTTTTGGTCAGGAGTATGCCAAGTACTATGATTTAGACCTTTTAGGTTCTATTATGATCAAGGCGACAACCCTTGAACCACGTTTTGGCAATCCAACTCCAAGGGTGGCAGAGACACCCGCTGGCATGCTCAATGCAATCGGCTTGCAAAATCCTGGTTTAGAAGCTGTTTTAGCTGAAAAGCTACCGTGGTTGGAAAGAGAATATCCAAATCTTCCCATCATTGCCAATGTGGCTGGTTTTTCAAAACAAGAGTATGCGGCTGTTTCTCATGGTATTTCCAAGGCAACTAATGTAAAGGCCATCGAGCTCAATATTTCTTGCCCCAATGTTGACCACTGTAATCACGGACTTTTGATTGGTCAAGATCCAGATTTGGCTTATGATGTGGTGAAAGCAGCTGTGGAAGCCTCTGATGTGCCAGTTTATGTCAAATTAACCCCGAGTGTGACCGATATCGTTACTGTCGCAAAAGCTGCAGAAGATGCGGGAGCAAGTGGCTTAACCATGATTAATACTCTAGTTGGAATGCGCTTTGACCTCAAAACCAGAAAACCAATCTTGGCCAATGGAACAGGTGGGATGTCTGGTCCAGCAGTCTTTCCAGTAGCCCTCAAACTCATCCGCCAAGTCGCTCAAACAACAGACCTGCCCATTATTGGAATGGGAGGAGTGGATTCGGCTGAAGCTGCGCTAGAAATGTATCTGGCTGGTGCATCTGCTATCGGAGTTGGAACAGCCAACTTTACCAATCCATATGCCTGTCCTGATATTATCGAAAATTTACCAAAAGTCATGGACAAATACGGCATTAGTAGTCTAGAAAATCTCCGCAAGGAAGTAAAAGCCAGTCTTAGATAAGCTAGACTATCCTTATTGTCAATAAGACATATAATTTTCATCATTTTGTAATATTTTCATATTTTAACTATGTTAAAATAAAGTTAATTACGAATGATGTAGATGAATTTCTACTTAGGGGAGTAAAATGAAGAGAACACTACTTGTAAGCACGGTAGTGCTTGCATTGGCAATTGTGCCCACAACATCAGTCTTTGCTGAAGATAGTAAAACAACAGACCAAAGTCAGACGACAAATAAGAGTCAATCTGTGGACAAAAATCAGTCTAAAGATAAAAATCAGACTCCAACTTCAGAAGAGAAAAAAGTTGTTGAAAATACAAAGAATGAAGCTGAAAAGACGGAAAAAAAGAAAGAACCAGTTGTTGTAAAAGAAAATAATTCTAAAAAAGAGGCTATTCCAAATAAAGAAAAAGTTGAAGAAGCTCATAAGAATGGTTGGCAGAAAGAGCATGGGAAATGGCTTTTTTATGAGAATAATCAACCAATCAAAAATTGGAAAAAAATTGCGGGTGTCTGGTATTTCTTTGATCAACATGGAATCATGGCTAGCAATAGGATTGTTAATGACTATGCTTTTCGTACTAGTGGAGCAATGGTAGAAAATTCCTGGGTGAAAATTGCTGATAAATGGTATTATGCTACAGATTCAGGAAAGATTGTTCGTAATAGATGGGAAAAAATTAGCAATGTTTGGTATTACTTCAAGCAAGATGGAGTTATGGCTAGCAATGTTCTAGTGAACGATTATCTTCTTAATAGTAGTGGAGCAATGGCTCAAAATGCTTGGGTGAAGATTACTGATAAATGGTATTATGCTACAGATTCAGGAAAAATCCTTCGTAATAAATGGGAAAAGATTAAGGGCACATGGTACTATTTTAACAGTGATGGTGTGATGGCTAGTAATCAGTGGAAAGATGCTTACTATCTAAAGAATAGTGGAGCAATGGCTGAAAAAGAATGGATTTTTGATAAATCTTATAATAGCTGGTTTTACCTAAAATCAGGTGGTGCTTATGCTTCACGTGAATGGATTGGTGCTTATTACCTCAAATCTGGTGGTTATATGGCCAAGAATGAATGGATTTTTGATACTAACTACAATGCATGGTACTACCTGAAAGAAGATGGAAGCTATGTTACTGGTAGTTTTAATATTAAAAATAAGGAGTATTTCTTCCAGAGTAATGGAAAGTGGTTTCAAAGTCCAAAATATTTTAAGGTTAAACCAATCACAGCCTATATTTATAGCGAATCAGGAGATATTTTGAGCTATGTCAATCAGGGAAGTATTGTGACCTATGATGGCTCTAAAAGCAAGGGTAGTCGTCTAGCTGTTTCAATATCAGGCTTGTCCGGTTATATGAATCAAAGTGATTTGGCTTTAGTTGATGAAGGAAGTGAGTTTATTCCTCACTATACTACAGATGGAAGATTCCTATACCATGAACTTTCTCCATACACTAGTATACGGGTAGCTCCACATACTTCAGCTATGAAAATTGGTAAGAAGTATTATTCAAAGGATGGAGAACATTTCGATGGGTTTACTATCAAAAATCGTTTCCTTTTCAAGAATTTAACTGAACCAACCAACTATAGTGCGGATGAATTAAATAGAGTTTATTCGATGATGAATATCCGAAACAGTCGTCTTGCCGGTAAAGGAGCAATTTTTAAAGAAGCTGAAAAACGTTACGGTGTCAATGCTCTTTATTTAATAGCTCATAGTGCGTTAGAAAGTGCTTGGGGACGTAGCCAAATTGCTAATGATAAAAATAACTTCTTCGGTATAGCTGCTTACGATACCAGTCCCTATGATTCCGCTAAGAAATTTGATGATGTAGACAAAGGAATTCTTGGTGCGGCCAAGTGGATTCGTGAGAACTATATTGACCGTGGAAGAGATCACCTTGGAAATAAAGCGACGGGAATGAATGTACGCTATGCATCAGATCCGTACTGGGGTGAAAAAATAGCTAGTATCATGATGAATATCAATAGTCGACTTGGTGGAAAAGATTAAAAGATAAGCAACGATAACTGCTGAAAAAGTGGTTGTCGTTTTTTTATTTTTCCGTAGATTTAAGAAGATAAAATGGAGTGAAGTATAGTCAAAAAGCCGTTGCAAAGCGTTTTTTAACAACAATAACATATAATTCAATTGATTACTTTGATATATTATAGTAAAATGTAATAAAAATGCTAAAGGAAATTAAAAAGATGTTAAAGATGAAGAAGTTTGTTTATGTTAGTCTATCCATTTTGTCAGCCTTTACTTTGGCGGCTTGTTCTGGTCATAAGGAAGAAGCAAAAGTTTCAGAAGCAAAAGTGGAACAAACACAAGCTAAGTTTGATGAGAAGTTGTTCAAAGAAGCTGGTCTCTTGCCCTTTAAAAATGAAAAACAGCTTGAGCTTGGAGAACTGGATTCTAAAAATCGTGCGACGGGTGCTCATATTCAGCTAAAGGATAGCGATGAGCCAACTGAGAAAAGAGATTCAAAATTGACCTATGATCCAGTAGGGTGGCACAACTATAAATTCTTTTACGGAGATGGACGGGAAGAAGCTTGGTTGATGAGTAGAGGTCATTTAATTGGTTACCAATTTAGTGGTCTGAATGATGAAAAGAGAAATTTAGTTCCTATGACTAACTGGCTCAATGCTGGAAATTATTCTGGGACTGATGAACACAACCAGAGTAGTATGCTTTATTATGAAAATCGATTAGATTCATGGCTCGCTAATCATCCTAACTACTATCTTGATTATAAGGTGACGCCAATTTATCAGAAAGATGAGCTGATCCCAAGACAAATTGAGTTGCAATATGTAGGCATTGATGAAAATGGTAAACTCTTGGAGATTAAATTGGAAAGTAGTAAAGAAAAGGTTGATAAGTACTCTGTGACGCATGTCGTTTTAGACAATGTTTCGGCTAATGCAGAAATTAACTATTTGGATGGTACTGCTAAAAACCTAGTTGAAGACGCAAAGGTAAAAGAAGAAAAAGAAAAAGCCAAGAAGGAAGCTGAGGAAAAGGCTAAGAAAGAGGCGGAGGAAAAAGCAGAAGCCGAGAAGAAGGCGAAAGAAGAGGAAGAAAAGGCTCGTCAAGCAGAACAAGAAAAGGAAGAGAGTCAGGAATCAAACACGCAATCAGCAAATTCAGGTGGTTATTTCAAAGATTCCAGAGGAAGATGGCATAAACCAAATGGCAAGTATGCCTCTAAGAAAGAAATTAAAGCAGCTGGATTGCAGTGGTAGGAAAAATTTAGTATATATACAGTCAAAAAAACGTTGCAAAGCGGTTTTTTGTTGCGTGTTTTGGGGTAATATAGTAGAATTATGGAGATATTAAATATTTTTTGGAGATTAATATGAAGAAAAAAATAATTATATTGTCAATGTGTCTGATATTAGGAATTTCTGGTCTTGGATACTATTTCTTATCTTATGTCCCCTACAGATCTGCTGTAACTAAGTTTGAAGATATAGTCAAAGATTTACAAGAAAAAAATAAAGAGGTTGAAAACCAAATAGCTGAGGCTGAGAAGGTAATTGATAGTGGCGAAGAGCCATTGGATTCAAAAAAATTAGAAGAATTAAAAAAAGCAATTGAAGATAGTCAGAATTCGCTTCGAAAAGTACCAGAAATGGAGAAATCAACTGCTAAGATTGAGGAGCAAATAGAAGAATTAAGCAAGCCAGTGGACTATAGTGAAACAATAAAGAATTTATCTGACAAACAGACTCTTTATCAAAATAGTATTCTTCAGCTAAAACAAATTACAAATCCATCTAATACTTTTGTTGAAGAAAGACTCAAAGAAATTTCTTCAATTACAGGAGTACAGTCTGTTACTGAAAATAACGATCCAAATAATAAATTGAATAAACAAGGTGGGTATACAGCGTCTGTATATTTTGTTGACAATCAAGTTACACATTCAGTAGAGGGATCTGATATTGTTCAGAAAGGAAATGATGCTGGAGGAAATGTAGAGGTGTATAAGACAAAAGAAGAAGCTGAGAAACGAAACACATATATTAGCGCATTTGATGGTACTGCTTTAAATCCTGGTTCACACTATGTTTATGGAACAGTTTTAATTCGTACATCACACTATTTAACAGGAACACAGCAGAAAGAGTTAACTGAAAAAATTTATAATAAACTGATTGAACTTAAATAATTTAAAAATTGGATAGCTATTAGTTTATTTAACTAATATACAGTCAAAAAGCCGTTTTAAAGCGGTTTTTTTGTTATAATGAAGTGAAGATTTATCGATATAAAAGGAGAAAAACATGACTTTCGAAGAAATCCTGCCTGGATTAAAGGCTAAGAAAAAATATGTACGAACTGGTTGGGGAGGAGCTGAAAACTATGTCCAACTCTTTGATACGATTGAACAAAACGGGGTTGCACTTGAAGTGACACCCTATTTCCTAATCAACGTGTCTGGAGAAGGAGAAGGTTTTTCCATGTGGAGTCCGACACCTTGTGATGTTTTGGCGACGGATTGGGTAGAAGTGTATGACTAGACGTGTATTGATTACGGGAGTGAGTTCAGGGATCGGCTTAGCTCAGGCTCGACTCTTCTTAGAGAATGGCTATCAAGTTTATGGAGTTGACCAAGGTAAAAATCCACTCTTAGAGGGTGATTTTCATTTTTTACAGAGAGATTTGACCTTGGACTTGGAGCCTATTTTTGACTGGTGCCCTCAGGTTGATGTTTTGTGCAATACTGCTGGAGTTTTGGATGATTACAAACCACTGTTGGAACAGACAGAGCAGGAAATTCAAGAGATTTTTGAAATAAACTACGTGACTCCTGTTGAGTTGACTCGCTATTATTTGACACAAATGCTGGAAAATAAAAAGGGGGCGATCATTAATATGTGCTCCATAGCTTCTAGCCTAGCAGGTGGAGGTGGTCACGCCTATACTTCCTCTAAGCATGCTTTGGCTGGCTTCACCAAGCAGTTGGCTCTAGACTATGCTGAAACTGGGATTCAGGTTTTTGGTATCGCTCCAGGAGCAGTCAAGACAGCTATGACCGCTGCGGACTTTGAGCCAGGTGGCCTAGCAGACTGGGTGGCTAGTGAAACACCAATCAAGCGTTGGATTGAGTCAGAAGAAGTGGCAGAAGTCAGTCTCTTTTTGGCCAGTGGAAAGGCATCTGCCATGCAAGGACAAATCTTGACAATAGACGGTGGATGGTCTTTGAAGTAGGAGGATCTGATGGAAATCAAAAATCACAGAAGAAAATGCATCGCCATTAGTCTTGAAGGTTAAGTCTGAATTATTAGGATTTCCAGAACTGGACAAGACCTTGTATATGAATTGGAAGGTGAATGATGAGAAACCAACTTGCCCTTAGTGGCGAAAAAATTGTTGAAAAAATTTATCCTCAGTTATTGCACCATGTAGGTATGATTAGAGGCGAATACTTGTTGAGAGAGCTCAATCAAAACATCCTGTTACCAAGTTGTCAGCAATTTGTAAAAGATTATCTAGACACTATTTGTTCCTTGTACTCAGATGAAGAAGTCTGGTATCGTTTTTCTGAATTAACGAATACAGAAGCCAATTGTTTAGAGGGAACTAAACAGCATTTTGACGAACGTCATCCTTTGTTTGGATATAGAGGAACTAGGCGTTTACTAGCGTGTCTGGATGAATTTCAAGCTGAGGCAAATGTCGTTACAGAAGTTTATCAAACCAATCCCAATCTGTCTGTTATTTTTCCTTTTGTCAATGATGCTGATCAGTTAAAGCAAGCTATCACAGTATTACGTCAGCATGGTTTTACTGGAAAAGTCGCCACAATGATTGAATTACCGTCAGCGTATTTTGACTTGGATAGAATACTGGAAACAGGCATTTCAAAAATTGTAGTTGGAATGAATGATTTGACTTCTTTTGTTTTTGCGACTGTGAGAAACAGTCAATGGCATGATATGGAAAGTTCCATTATGTTAGATATGCTGAGACAGATGCAGGATAAAGCAAGGACGAAGAAGACTGACTTTGCTGTGGCAGGTTATCTGAATGCTTCGTTCATACAAAAAATGAATCAGATGGGTATCAAGTGCATTATCCACTATAGTTCTATTCCAGAGATTTTTGATTTAGAGATTGACCATCCAGACCAACTCAAACGTGTAAAAGAAGTGAGTAAAAAATTACAAAGGAGCAACCTATGACACCGCAAGAAATGTGGAATTCCTACAAGCAAATCAATCCTTCTATCGGAGATGAGATAGATGCCTGGGCTTTTGGAGTGGAAGCAGATCTCTTGGCAGATTTAGTACTAAGAGGCGAAAAGACAGCAACCGCCTCATCCTATGACCTCTACGCACTAGAAGCCGAACCTCTTCCACAAAAAGGTACCTTCGATGTCATTTTAGATAGTCAAAATCAGGCTGTCTGTATTGTCGAAATTACCAAGGTTTCTGTTCAGCCCTTTCATCAAGTTTCGGCTGACCATGCCTTTAAGGAAGGTGAAGGAGACAAATCTTTAGCCTATTGGCGCCAGGTTCATGAAGACTGTTTCACCGAGTGGATGAGGGAGGCAGGCCTGACTTTTACGCCTAATAGCAAGGTTGTTTTAGAAGAATTTCGCAAGGTCTACCCACTTTAGGCTGCAGAAGGAAGAAAGTTTTGGAAATTACCGTCCAATCCTTTTTTCTTAGGCAAAACATGATATAATAAGTTTGTTTGAAGAAGAGCTCTAGCTCTTAAACTTAGATAGGAGAAAACTATGCAAGCAGTTGAACATTTTATTAAGCAATTTGTTCCTGAACACTATGATTTATTTTTAGACTTGAGTCGTGAGACCAAGACTTTTTCTGGGAAGGTGACCATCACTGGTCAAGCACAGAGTGACCGTATTTCCCTGCACCAAAAAGACTTGGAAATCGCTTCTGTAGAAGTTGCAGGTCAAGCTCGTCCATTTACAGTTGACCATGAAAATGAAGCCCTTCATATCGAATTGGCTGAGGCTGGTCAAGTTGAAGTGGTTCTTGCCTTTTCTGGTAAAATCACAGACAATATGACAGGGATTTACCCTTCATACTACACAGTTGATGGAGTCAAGAAGGAAGTCTTGTCTACTCAGTTCGAGAGCCATTTTGCGCGTGAAGCCTTCCCATGTGTGGATGAGCCAGAAGCCAAAGCGACTTTTGACCTCTCGCTACGTTTTGACCAAGCAGAAGGTGAATTGGCCTTGTCAAACATGCCTGAGATTGATGTTGAAAAACGTCAGGAAACAGGTATCTGGAAGTTTGAGACAACACCTCGTATGTCTTCTTACTTGTTGGCCTTTGTTGCTGGTGATTTGCAAGGTGTGACGGCTAAAACTAAAAACGGTACCCTCGTAGGTGTATACTCAACCAAAGCCCACCCACTATCTAACCTTGATTTCTCACTGGACATCGCCGTTCGCTCGATTGAGTTTTACGAAGATTACTACGGAGTTAAATATCCAATTCCTCAATCACTCCACATCGCCCTTCCTGACTTCTCAGCAGGTGCGATGGAAAACTGGGGTCTTGTAACCTACCGTGAAGTTTACTTGGTTGTCGATGAAAACTCTACATTTGCCAGCCGTCAACAAGTTGCCCTTGTTGTAGCCCATGAATTGGCTCACCAGTGGTTTGGTAACCTTGTAACTATGAAATGGTGGGATGACCTCTGGCTTAATGAAAGCTTCGCTAACATGATGGAGTACGTCTGTGTGGATGCTATTGAACCAAGCTGGAATATCTTTGAAGATTTCCAAACAGGTGGTGTTCCGTCTGCCTTGAAACGTGACGCGACGGATGGCGTACAGTCTGTTCACGTCGAAGTTAAACACCCAGATGAAATCAATACGCTCTTTGACGGGGCTATCGTCTATGCCAAAGGAAGCCGTCTCATGCACATGCTTCGTCGTTGGCTAGGAGATGCTGATTTCGCTAAAGGCTTGCACGCTTACTTTGAAAAACATCAGTACAGCAACACAATTGGTCGTGACCTTTGGGATGCCCTTGGTCAAGCGTCAGGACGTGATGTTGCAGCCTTCATGGATTCTTGGTTGGAACAACCTGGTTACCCAGTTCTTACTGTCAAGGTTGAAAATGATATCTTGAAGATTTCACAAAAACAATTCTTCATCGGTGAGAACGAGGACAAGAACCGTCTCTGGGTGGTACCACTCAACAGCAACTGGAAAGGCTTGCCAGATACACTTGAAACTGAAAGTATCGAAATCCCTGGCTACGCAGCTCTTCTTGCAGAAAACAAAACAGCACTTCGTCTCAACACTGAAAATACAGCTCACTACATTACAGACTACCAAGGAGACTTGTTAGATGCTGTTCTTGCTGACCTAGTTGAGCTTGATAACACAAGTAAACTGCAGATAGTTCAAGAACGTCGTTTGCTTGCTGAAGCAGGGCATATTTCTTATGCTGACTTGTTCCCAGTCCTTGATAAACTTGCTAATGAAGAGTCTTATCTTGTGGTTTCAGCTGTTTCTCAAGTACTTTCTGCCCTTGAGCGCTTTATCGATGAAGGAACAGCAGCTGAAACAGCCTTCAAAGTATTGGTTGCTAAATTGGCTCGTCACAACTATGACCGTCTTGGTTTTGAAGCTAAAGATGGAGAATCAGACGAGGATGAACTGGTTCGTCAGTTGGCAATCTCTATGATGATTCGCTCAAATGATGCAGAAGCTAGTCAAGTCGCTAGCCAAATCTTCGCAGCTCACAAGGAGAATCTTGCAGGACTCCCAGCAGCCATTCGTTCACAGGTTCTGATCAATGAGATGAAACATCATGAGACTAAAGACTTGTTAGCACTTTATCTTGATACCTATACGCACGCAACAGATGCTGTCTTCAAACGTCAGTTAGCAGCTGCTCTTGCCTATAGTAAAGATGCGGACAATATCCAAACCTTGATTGCTTCTTGGAAGGACAAATTTGTGGTCAAACCACAAGACTTGTCTGCTTGGTACTTCCAGTTCTTAAACCATCAAGCAACTCAGGAAACAGCATGGTCTTGGGCTCGTGAAAACTGGGCTTGGATTAAGGCAGCTCTTGGAGGAGATATGAGCTTTGATAGCTTTGTTATCCTTCCTGCTCATGTATTTAAGACTCAGCAACGCTTGACGGAATACAAGGAATTCTTTGAGCCACAACTTTCTGACCTTGCTCTTAGCCGTAATATCGGTATGGGAATCAAGGAAATTGCAGCGCGTGTTGACTTGATTAACCGTGAAAAAGCTGCAGTGGAAGCAGTTGTTCTTCAATACGGAACTAACTAATTAAGACTAAATGACAATAAAACTCAGCTATCTCATGTAATACTCTTCGAAAATCAAATTCAAACCACGTCAGCGTCGCCTTGCCGTACTCAAGTACAGCCTGCGGCTAGCTTCCTAGTTTGCTCTTTGATTTTCATTGAGTATAAAATGCAGAGAGTTGAGTTTTTTTTAAGGCAAATTTGGTATAATGGTCTTAATAAGGAGGAGTTTCTCATGATAAAAATCTTATTAGTTGAGGATGACCTAGGCCTGTCAAATTCAGTATTTGACTTTTTAGACGATTTTGCGGATGTCATGCAGGTATTTGATGGAGAAGAAGGTCTCTATGAAGCTGAGAGTGGCGTCTATGACTTGATTTTGCTGGATTTGATGTTACCTGAAAAAAATGGCTTCCAAGTCTTGAAAGAATTGCGTGAAAAAGGGATTACGACACCAGTTCTGATTATGACTGCCAAGGAAAGCTTGGATGACAAGGGACATGGATTTGAGTTGGGAGCGGATGATTATCTGACCAAGCCTTTCTACCTAGAAGAACTCAAAATGCGGATTCAAGCCCTTCTCAAACGTTCAGGTAAATTTAATGAAAACACCTTAACTTATGGAAATATCGTGGTTAATTTGTCTACAAATACCGTTAAGGTTGAAGATACTCCCGTCGAATTGCTGGGGAAAGAGTTCGATTTACTAGTTTATTTCCTTCAAAATCAAAATGTTATTTTGCCGAAGACTCAGATTTTTGATCGTCTATGGGGATTTGATAGTGATACAACGATTTCTGTTGTCGAAGTCTATGTTTCAAAAGTTCGTAAGAAATTAAAAGGAACCACTTTTGCAGAGAATTTGCAAACCTTGCGTAGTGTTGGGTATATTTTAAAAGATGTTCAGTAAACTAAAAAAAACATGGTATGCGGATGACTTTAGTTACTTTATCCGCAACTTCGGTGTCTTCACCCTGATTTTCTCTACCATGACTCTGATTATTTTGCAGGTCATGCATTCGAGTCTCTATACTTCGGTGGATGATACGCTCCATGGCTTGAGTAACAATCCTCAGGCAGTTATTCAGCTTGCGGTAAATAGGGCGACAGAAGAGATTAAAGATTTAGAGAATGCTGCTACAGATACTAGCAAGACTGAGATAAAACCCAATGTCAGTTCCAATACGGAGGTTATTCTTTTTGATAAGAATTTTACCCAGCTCCTTTCTGGAAATCGATTTTTGGGATTGGATAAGATTAAGCTAGAGAAGAAAGAACTAGGCCATATCTATCAAATTCAGGTTTTTAATAGCTATGGACAGGAAGAAATCTATCGCATGATTTTGATGGAAACCAATATCAGTTCGGTTTCAACCAATATCAAGTATGCGGCTGTCTTGATTAATACCAGTCAGTTGGAGCAAGCCAGTCAAAAGCATGAGCAACTGATTGTGGTCGTGATGGCTAGTTTTTGGATTTTGTCTTTGATTGCCAGTCTCTATCTAGCTCGAGTCAGTGTCCGACCTCTGATTGAGAGTATGCAGAAGCAGCAGTCTTTTGTGGAAAATGCCAGTCATGAGTTACGAACTCCACTTGCAGTTCTGCAAAATCGTTTAGAGACCCTTTTTCGTAAGCCAGAAGCTACCATTATGGATGTGAGCGAAAGCATTGCATCGAGTTTGGAAGAAGTCCGAAATATGCGTTTTTTGACGACAAACTTGCTGAACTTAGCTCGACGAGATGATGGAATTAAGCCAGAACTTGCAGAAGTTCCAACTAGCTTTTTTAACACGACTTTCACAAACTATGAGATGATTGCTTCTGAAAATGACCGTGTCTTCCGTTTTGAAAATCGCATTCATAGAACGATTGTCACAGATCAGCTTTTACTCAAACAACTGATGACTATCCTATTTGATAATGCTATCAAATATACTGAGGAGGATGGTGAAATTGATTTTATGATTTCAGCGACTGATCGTAATCTGTATTTGCTAGTTTCCGACAATGGAGTCGGTATTTCAGCAGAAGATAAGAAGAAAATTTTTGATCGTTTTTATCGAGTAGACAAGGCTAGAACCCGCCAAAAAGGTGGTTTTGGTTTAGGATTATCCTTAGCCAAGCAAATTGTAGATGCGCTAAAAGGAACCATTACTGTCAAAGATAATAAACCAAAGGGAACAATCTTTGAAGTGAAGATTGCCATCCACACACCATCGAAAAAGAAAAAATAAAAATATCGCTCCAGCTGGGGCGATATTTTGGATTTATCTTCTACGTTTTCGTTTGATAATAGTTCGTTGAATTTTTAAAACAAGTAAGCTGGATCCGATTGCTGCGGCAAATGCAAGAGCAGTTGATAATTTTAATGCTAAAAAGATAAAACTAAAGATAGCAATACAGATACAAAAAACAGCGATATTAACAAAAAATAGGATTTCCTTGAGATTGGCATCAGATTGCGCTTCAGGTGTATAATCTTGATAGCGAGGAACCTGCTGGCTTAATTCTTCTTGATAGTCTACCTCATAGGATTGTAATTTTCTTACGGGCATTATTCTCTCCTTAACAGTACATACCTATTTTATCATTTTTTCAGCAGAGAATTATTACAGAAAGGTTACAATAAGAATAAAGTCCCTTTTCAAAATCACTTTTCTTGACACCATAATGTGAAAATGATAGGATGGATAGACACTCGATACTTATTAATATTCATAATTGATTATATTCCTAAGAAAATAGAGCTACCAATTGATTCATTTTTAGGAAAATTATTTCCTTATTTTCTTTATTTTATTTAATTTGATTAGTGAGATTTGTTTTGAATACAGAGACAGATTTTCTGTCTCCTATTTTTATAGTAGTGAGGTGTCTAATTGATACCTCTTGGAAAAGTTAAAGGAGATAAGCATGTATCTTGCTATCAAAGAAATATTACGAAACAAACTTCGATATAGTTTGATTCTAACTACTATTTTTCTTATCGCTTTTATGGTATTTTTTATGACCAGTCTAGCTCTTGGTCTTGTGCGAAACAACCGGGCAGCTATTGATAATTGGCAAGCGACGGGTGTAGTTTTATCTGACTACGCAAATGATAATTTGACAGCATCCTTTATTCCTGAAAAGGACTACAAGGATAAGAGTTCTAAAAAGGCTACTCCACTGGGCTATATGTTCGCTGTGACCAATCTTGTCGATGGTAGTGAAAAGGTCAATGTTTCCATTTTTGCTCAGGAGTGGGACTCTTTTATCTCACCTAGTTTGACGGAGGGACGTTATCCTGAAGGAGATGATGAGGTGGTCGTGGATCAGTCTTTTGAAAACTATGGGATGAAGCTAGGTGATGCTATTCAACTCAATGGAAGCGAGGCAAGTTACAAGATTGTAGGTCTGACCCAAGGAAATAAGTTTTTCACAGAGCCTGTTATCTTTACGAGTCTGACAACTTATTGGATCTTGCAAGGAACCTTAAAAGCTAATAAATCCATCTCTGCCTTGGTATTGAAAAATGACATAGAAGTGGCTGGCGACGGACTGAAACAGATTTCCATCCCAAAAATGATTTCGAAAATTCCTGGTTACACACCTCAGGTTAATGTATTTTCAGGAATGATTCTTGCTATGATTGTCATCACAGGCTTGATTGTGGGTATATTTGTTTATATCATTACGATACAAAAACTAGGACTTTATGGAATAATGCGGGCTCAGGGAATACAGATCAAAACCATTGTATGGTCTCTTTTCTGTCAAATCTTCTTCCTAGCTGGTATGGGGATTGCTTTAGCCTTGCTGGCTGTTGGAGGAGTGATTTTAGTCTTGCCAGCTACCTTCTTTTTCTACCCAAGTTGGTTAGCCTATTCTGTCCTAAGCTTGGTGATTTGTTTGATGGCAATGCTAGGTGGTGTCATTTCACTTCCACGCTTGCTAAAGGTGGACCCGATTACTGCGATTGCAGAATGATAAGGAGAATAGTATGACAGCATTGATTGAAATGACTCAAGTGACAAAAACCTACGGGGAAGGAAAGATGGAAGTCATAGCTCTACATGAGACGAATTTTCAGCTAAATGCGGGAGAGTTCGTAGCTATCGTTGGGCCTTCAGGTTCTGGAAAGACGACCTTTCTAACAACTTTAGGACAACTTCAGGAAGCATCGAGTGGAAAGATTCTAGTAAAGGGGAAGGAAACAGGCAATTTGACGGAGAAGGAGAAAACAGACCTCCGTTTTAGAGAGTTTGGCTTCATTCTCCAGGCGTCAAACTTAATTCCTTTTCTAACGGTCAAGGAACAGCTGGATTTGATTGACAGACTAGATAAGGGAAAAAATAGTAAAAGTGATCGAAAAGAGCTCTTTGACTTGTTGGATTTGGAAAAAGTACAAGATCAGTATCCCAAGGCATTGTCAGGTGGAGAACGTCAACGTGCGGCCATTGCTAGAGCGCTTTATAACAATCCAAGCATCGTTCTTGCAGATGAGCCGACAGCCAGTCTGGATACCCAGCGTGCTTACCAAGTAACGGAGATGTTGGCTGCCATTGCCCATGAACAAGGTAGAGGAGTTGTTATGATTACACATGATACACGACTTCTTGATAAGGTTGACCGTATTTATATCATGAATGATGGTCACCTAGTTGAAGAAACACATGCATAAAAAGAGAGTGAACGGTGTTGGTTACTGTTCACTTTTTAATTTCAAAATTTAAAAATAAGACTTACTTTTTGTAAAACTCCCAGTATTCATAGCTGATTTTGCAGAAATGTGGTATAATTTTTCTTATGGAAAAGATTATCATTACAGCAACTGCTGAAAGTATTGAACAAGTTGAACAACTACTCGAAGCTGGCGTAGACCGTATCTATGTCGGTGAGAAAGATTTTGGCCTTCGTCTGCCAACAACCTTTAGTCATGACCAATTGCGTGAAATCGCTAAGCTGGTTCACGAAGCTGGTAAGGAATTGATTGTTGCAGTCAATGCCCTCATGCACCAAGATATGATGGACCGTATCAAACCTTTCCTCGATTTCTTGGAAGAAATCAAGACAGACTACATTCCGATTGGGGATGCAGGCGTTTTTTATGTGGTCAATCGCGATGGTTATTCATTTAAGACTATCTACGATGCCTCAACTATGGTAACTAGTAGCCGTCAGATTAACTTCTGGGGACAAAAGGCTGGTGCCTCTGAGGCTGTTTTGGCGCGTGAAATTCCATCTGCTGAACTTTTCAAAATGCCAGAGATTTTGGAAATTCCTGCTGAAGTTTTGGTTTATGGTGCTAGTGTTATTCACCATTCTAAACGTCCACTCTTGCAAAACTACTATAACTTCACGCATATCGATGATGAAAAGACCCGTAAACGTGACCTCTTCTTGGCTGAACCAAGCGACCCAGAGAGCCACTACTCCATCTTTGAAGACAATCATGGTACTCACATCTTTGCTAATAACGACCTTGATTTGATGACCAAATTGACAGAATTGGTAGAGCATGGTTTTACTCACTGGAAATTAGAAGGTCTTTATACACCTGGTCAGAACTTTGTTGAGATTGCAAAACTCTTTATCCAAGCGCGTAGCTTGATCCAAGAGGGCAACTTTAGCCATGACCAAGCTTTCTTGCTGGATGAAGAAGTTCGCAAGTTACACCCTAAAAACCGTTTCCTTGATACAGGATTTTATGACTACGATCCTGACATGGTTAAATAGGACATCAAAACCCGAAATAAAAATGTTCGGGTTTTTCCAGTGTATCCATGAAATAAAAAGGGATACATGTTATAATAAAAGTAGCTCTTTAATGGAGGTGTTTGAGTGGAAAATCTGAAGAAAATGGCAGGTATCAAGGCTGCTGAGTTTGTCAAGGATGGGATGGTTGTCGGACTGGGAACGGGTTCTACTGCCTATTATTTTGTCGAAGAAATCGGTCGTCGTATCAAGGAAGAAGGCTTGCAGATTACAGCTGTAACGACTTCTAGTGTGACTAGTGAACAGGCTGAAGATCTTAATATACCGCTCAAGTCTATTGACCAAGTAGACTTTGTTGATGTGACGGTTGACGGAGCGGATGAAGTAGATAGCCAGTTTAACGGAATCAAAGGTGGTGGTGGTGCTCTCCTGATGGAGAAGGTTGTGGCAACGCCCTCAAAAGAATATATTTGGGTAGTGGATGAAAGCAAGCTGGTAGATAAACTAGGTGCTTTTAAACTGCCAGTGGAAGTAGTTCAGTATGGTGCAGAACAGGTCTTTCGTCGTTTTGAGCGCGCTGGCTATAAACCAAGCTTCCGTGAAAAAGATGGCCAACGTTTTGTGACCGATATGCAGAACTTTATCATTGACCTTTCCTTGGATGTCATTGAAGATCCAATTGCTTTAGGGGAGGAATTGGACCATATCGTTGGTGTCGTGGAGCACGGATTATTCAACCAAATGGTTGATAAGATAATCGTTGCTGGACGAGATGGGGTTCAGATTTTAACTTCAAGCAAAGCAAAATAATAAGGAGACACATTATGTCAAAATTTAATCGTATTCACTTGGTGGTACTAGATTCTGTGGGAATCGGTGCTGCACCAGATGCCAATAACTTTGTCAATGCAGGGGTTCCAGACGGAGCTTCTGACACACTGGGACACATTTCCAAAACAGTTGGTTTGAATGTGCCAAACATGGCTAAAATTGGTCTGGGAAATATTCCTCGTGAAACCCCTCTTAAGACTGTACCAGCTGAAAGCAATCCAACAGGATATGCAACAAAATTGGAAGAAGTATCTCTTGGTAAGGATACCATGACTGGACACTGGGAAATCATGGGCCTTAACATTACAGAACCTTTCGATACTTTTTGGAATGGATTCCCAGAAGAAATCTTGACAAAAATCGAAGAATTTTCAGGACGTAAGGTCATTCGTGAAGCCAACAAACCTTACTCAGGTACAGCTGTTATCGATGATTTCGGACCTCGTCAGATGGAAACTGGAGAGTTGATTATCTATACTTCAGCTGATCCTGTTTTGCAGATTGCTGCCCACGAAGACATTATTCCTTTGGATGAACTTTATCGTATTTGTGAATACGCTCGTTCGATTACCCTTGATCGCCCAGCCCTTCTAGGTCGTATCATTGCCCGTCCATATGTTGGTGAACCAGGTAACTTCACTCGTACAGCAAATCGTCGTGACTTGGCTGTATCTCCATTTGCACCAACTGTTTTGGATAAATTGAACGAAGCTGGCATCGATACTTATGCTGTTGGTAAAATCAACGATATCTTTAACGGTGCGGGTATCAACCATGACATGGGCCACAACAAGTCAAACAGCCACGGAATTGATACACTCTTGAAGACTATGGGACTTGCTGAGTTTGAAAAAGGATTCTCCTTCACAAACTTAGTTGACTTTGATGCCCTTTACGGCCACCGTCGTAATGCTCATGGTTACCGTGATTGCTTGCATGAGTTTGATGAACGCTTGCCTGAAATTATCGCAGCCATGCGAGAAAATGACCTTCTCTTGATTACTGCGGACCATGGAAATGACCCAACTTACGCAGGAACGGACCACACTCGTGAATATATTCCATTGTTGGCCTACAGCCCTGCCTTTAAAGGAAACGGGATCATTCCAGTCGGACATTTTGCAGATATCTCAGCGACTGTTGCCGATAACTTTGGTGTGGAAACTGCCATGATTGGGGAAAGTTTCTTAGATAAATTGGTATAAGATGACACGCTATGCTTTACTGGTAAGGGGCATTAATGTCGGTGGGAAAAATAAAGTTGTCATGGCGCAACTTCGTCAAGAATTGACAGAGTTGGGACTGGGAAAGGTTGAAACATACATCAACAGTGGCAATATTTTCTTTACTTCGACAGATGCCAAAGCCCAATTGGTTAAAAAATTAGAGGATTTCTTTGAAGTCCATTATCCATTTATTCAAAGCTTTTCCCTACTGAGTAAAGAAGACTATGAAGCAGAAGTGGAGTATCTACCAGATTGGTGGAATGAAGACTTGGCACGAAAAGATGTCCTTTTCTACACAGAGGGTTTGAATGTGGAGCAAGTCATCACGATAGTTGAAAGTTTGGAATTGAAAGATGAAATCGTTCATTTTGGAAAACTTGGAATTTTCTGGGGGAAATTCTCTGAAGAATCCTACTCTAAGACTGCCTATCATAAGTACTTGCTCAAGATGCCTTTTTATCGTAACATCACCATTCGCAATGCAAAAACCTTTGACAAAATTGGTCAAATGCTAAAAACTAATAAAGGAGACATACAATGACATTTTTAGATAAAATCAAGGAAACAGCTGCTTTCCTGAAAGACAAGGGAATCCAAGCGCCTGAGTTCGGTCTAATCCTTGGATCAGGTCTGGGAGAACTTGCAGAAGAAATCGAAAATCCTGTTGTAGTAGACTATGCTGAGATTCCAAACTGGGGTCGCTCTACAGTAGTCGGTCACGCTGGTAAATTGGTATATGGTGATCTTGCAGGTCGCAAGGTCTTGGCTCTTCAAGGGCGTTTCCATTTCTACGAAGGAAATCCTCTGGAAGTTGTGACTTTCCCAGTTCGTGTCATGAAAGTTCTTGGATGTGAAGGTGTCATTGTAACCAATGCTGCAGGAGGTATCGGCTACGGTCCTGGTACTTTGATGGCTATCTCAGACCATATCAATATGACGGGGCAAAACCCATTGATGGGTGAAAACTTGGATGATTTTGGTCCTCGTTTCCCAGATATGTCTAAGGCCTACACACCAGAATACCGTACTACTGCCCATGAAGTGGCTAAAAAGCTTGGTATCAAGCTTGATGAAGGTGTCTATATCGGTGTAACTGGTCCGACTTATGAAACACCAGCAGAAATTCGTGCCTATAAGACATTGGGAGCAGATGCAGTTGGTATGTCTACTGTTCCTGAAGTGATTGTTGCTGCCCACTCAGGTTTGAAAGTTTTGGGAATTTCATGTATTACTAACTTTGCGGCTGGTTTCCAAGAAGAACTTAACCACGAAGAAGTTGTAGAAGTGACCGAACGTGTTAAAGGTGACTTTAAAGGCTTACTTAAAGCGATTCTTGCAGAATTGTAATCATGTTAATAGAATTGAGGAGTATTTTTCGAAAGATTCCTTATAATTTTAGATTATTCCTAGCAGTAATTCTGCAAGGAATAGTTTCGGGTTTATCTGGTATATTTCTCCATTATCTTTTAGAGATAATAGAGGGTCTAGCTTTTGGTCAGTCAGAGCATCATAGTAGATTTTTGACAGATGGAGTTTCCTCCTCAAGGATAGGACTAAGTTTAATAATTGTTGGTCTTGGCTCATCCTTGGTCTGGAATTTCTTGCAAAAAGGGTCGAAGATTTATTCCATCAAAGCTCAGATGAAGGATGAGACTTCACAATACAAGCTTCATTTTCTAAAACAGCTATTTCATTCAATTTGGCAGATCATTGCAGTTGGAGGGGGAGCTCCTATTGGCAAAGAAGCTGCACCACGAGAGATTGGAACTCTATTTGCAGGACCAATTGGAAAAATATGTATACTGTCTATGAAGGATTGTATCTTTCTCCTTGCTTGTGGTGCTGGTGCTGGTTTAGCAGCTGTCTATCAGGTTCCATTAACAAGTGTTTTCTTTGTTTTTGAAACTCTAGGAATTGCTCTATCTATTAAACGATTTGTCTTAGTCGGTTTGACTACCTATGTTTCAACCTATATAGCAGGCTTGGTTATTTCAGATCAGGCTCTTTACCAGATTCCAGCTATCACATGGTCACTAAAGGAAGTGTGGATTGTACCTTTATTACTTCTTTTCTTAACCCCACTAGCTTGGCTTTTTGGTCGCTTAAGTAAGGCAGCATCTTCAAACAGAATAAAAGATAAACGAATACTTCTCACATTGCCCTCAGCTTTTCTTTTTCTTGCTGGATTGGCAAGTTATTTTCCACATCTACTTGGAAATGGACGTATGATGGCTCAGGAAGTATTAAATGGTAGCAATGGCAAAACAGTACTCCTTTTGTTTATCTTAAAAGCATTGGTCGTTCTTATTACTCTTTGGGCAGGAGCCTATGGTGGTACTCTTACGCCATCTTTTGCCTTGGGGATGGTTGGAGCTGGTCTCTTGGGCGTGATTCTAGGTTTGGACAGTCAGCCAACCGTTTTACTTTTGGGATCGGTTTGCTTTTTGTCTGTGACCTTGAGGGCGCCCTTTTCTGCAACTGGATTAGTAATAGGTTTCACTGGGCTAGGTATAGTTTCTCTTCCGTATCTCTTAGTAACAGCTGTTTTAGCCTATGAATTTGCAAAAATGTTAGACCGCTTTCCTTGGGCTAGCATACTGTGTCAGAAGTCAAGGAATAAAGTAATTAGGTAGGAAATGCCTGTTTCTTCTAATCAAGGATTTATCTTAAAAGGTTAAAAACTATTGTCAGTTTATCAATAACTGTTTTAAATAAAAATGTAGTAGCCCTATTGGAATCTTGATTGAATACTATTTTTCCTAACTATGAAATATAAAAATAAAAAAGAGAAAGGTAGAGCTTGTGTTCTGATTTGAACACGAGCGGAAAACTTTTCTAAAAACTTAGAAGAGAAGGGGGAGTTCGGATTTGAATAGAGGCCGCTCTAATCTTCTCAATATCATCAAAATTAAGAAAGAAAGGATGGGTAAACCGTATTTGCTGAACTGAATACGGGCGGAGAACTGTGTAAAAAAGATAAACTGTTTAGCATCTGCGATGCGTCATCAGTTTCCTATTTTTACTTTATTCTCTGTCGCTATCCTGAATATAAAAAAAGAAAGGTAGAGTGAGGTGTTCTAATTTGAACACGAGCGGAAAACTTGGAAAATAGATAATCTGACTGAGAAATCAGGATTTCTCGTCAGATTCCTAATTTTCAGTCGTTTTCTTGTCGCTCTTTGTATCATAATTATGTCTATCCATATTGCTGCTCAGCAGGGTGAAATTGCTGATAAAATTCTTCTTCCTGGGGATCCTCTTCGTGCGAAGTTTATTGCGGAAAATTTCCTTGAAGATGCTGTTTGTTTTAACGAAGTGCGTAACATGTTTGGTTACACTGGTACTTACAAGGGCCACCGTGTATCAGTCATGGGAACTGGGATGGGGATGCCATCTATTTCGATTTATGCGCGTGAGTTGATTGTGGACTACGGTGTGAAGAAATTGATTCGTGTGGGAACTGCAGGTTCTTTGAATGAAGATGTCCACGTTCGTGAATTGGTTTTGGCGCAGGCAGCTGCAACCAACTCTAACATCATCCGCAATGACTGGCCACAGTACGATTTCCCACAAATCGCTAGCTTTGATTTGCTGGACAAGGCCTACCATATCGCCAAAGAACTTGGTATGACCACCCACGTTGGGAACGTTTTGTCTTCTGATGTCTTTTATTCAAACTACTTTGAAAAGAACATCGAACTTGGTAAATGGGGAGTCAAGGCTGTGGAAATGGAAGCAGCAGCTCTTTACTATCTTGCTGCTCAACACCATGTTGATGCTTTAGCTATTATGACTATCTCTGATAGCTTGGTCAATCCAGATGAAGACACGACTGCAGAAGAACGCCAAAATACCTTCACTGATATGATGAAGGTTGGTTTGGAAACCTTGATTGCAGAGTAAATTGTAAAAGAAAATCCTGATTTCAAGTAAAATCAGGATTTTTTCATGGATGCAATTTTTTCTGGGTCTGGTGTGACACGGAGGGTCTTTTGCCCGGTGTAGGTGACAAAGCCTGGTTTTCCGCCAGTTGGTTTATTGAGTTTTTTGACTTCTATCATGTCAACCTGCACCAGATTTGACAGACGACCTTGAGAGAAGTAGGCGGCTAGCTCTGCTGCGTCTGTCTTGACTTCATCAGATGGGTCAAGGTTGCCTGAGATGACAACGTGGCTTCCAGGGATATCCTTGGCATGGAACCAAAGTTCCTCCTTGCGGGCCATTTTAAAGGTAAGCTCCTCATTTTGCAAGTTATTGCGTCCGACATAGATGATGGTCTTGCCATCGCTGGCCAGATACTGTTCTGGTTTTTTTCGTTTCTGGATTTTCTCCCGCTGTCTTCTGCGGATAAAGCCTGTTTGGATCAATTCTTCACGGATTTCAGCGATTTCTTCTAGTCCAGCTTGGTTGAGGACCGTTTCTACACTTTCCAGATAGAGAATGGTTGCCTTGGTTTCTTCAATCAGATCAGTCAAATATTTGACAGCTTCTTTTAATTTCTGATAGCGTTTGAAATAGCGTTGGGCATTCTGGTTGGGAGTCAAGGCCTTATCAAGAGCAATGGTGATAGGTTGGTTAGTATAGTAGTTGTCTAGGATAACCTGGTCTTGGTCGTTAGGCACTTGATGGAGGAAGGTTGTCAGCAATTCTCCTTTTTGACGAAATTCTTCAGCGTTGTCTGTCGCCAGTAACTCTTTTTTCTGTTTTTTTAGCTTATGTCGATTTTTTTGAAGTTCATTTTCAACACGACGAATGAGTTCACTGGCTTGCTGTTTGACGCGGTCGCGCTCAGCCTTATCCTTATAGTAGGTGTCCAACAAATCAGAAAGACTGGCAAAAGGCTCTCCCACCTGATTTACAAAAGGAACTGGACTGAAGGAAGTCTCAGTCAAGCATGGTTTGGTTTCTTGATTGAAAAAGTTTCGGAAAGTGGAAAGTTTTTCACTAACCAGTATGCTTTCCAATTCATTTGCCGTATCGCGTCCCAGACCTTGAAAGAGGCTTTGAAGATTTTTAGCTGTCGTTTCCTGTGTTTGCAGGATTTCAAAGAGTTTCTCGTTCTTGATTGTAAAAGGATTGAGAGATTCCGTACTTGGCGGAGCGATGTAGGTCGACCCAGGAAGCAAGGTACGGTAGCTATTTTGTGAAAAGCCAACATGTTTGATGACTTCGAGGATTTTGTGGCTGCTTTTATCGACCAGTAGAATATTACTGTGTTTACCCATGATTTCGATAATCAAGGTAGCCTGAATATGGTCTCCAATCTCGTTTTTATTAGAAACCGTAATTTCAACAATACGGTCATTTTCCACCTGCTCAATCGATTCAATCAGGGCACCCTGCAAATATTTTCTCAAAACCATGATAAAGGTAGAAGGTTGAGCTGGATTTTCAAAAGTCGTTTGGGTCAGCTGAATGCGTCCAAAAACAGGATGGGCAGAAAGGAGCAGGCGATGGCTTTGGCGATTGCTGCGGATTTGCAAGACCAACTCTTGTTCAAAAGGCTGATTGATTTTCTGAATGCGACCGTTCACTAACTCTCTTTGCAATTCCTCAACCATGTGGTGTAAAAAAAATCCGTCAAATGACATCGTTCTCTCCTTGTGATTGTATTCCATAGTATTATATCAAAAAGGTAGAATAAAATCATGGAAATGTGGTATAATAAAGCCAAGTAAAGAGAAACGAGAAGCACATGTATATTGAAATGGTAGATGAAACTGGTCAAGTTTCAAAAGAAATGTTGCAACAAACCCAAGAAATTTTGGAATTTGCAGCCCAAAAATTAGGTAAAGAAGACAAGGAAATGGCAGTTACCTTTGTGACTAATGAACGTAGTCATGAACTCAATCTGGAGTATCGTGACACGGACCGTCCGACAGATGTCATCAGCCTTGAATATAAGCCAGAGTTGGAAATTGCCTTTGACGAGGAAGATTTACTTGAAAATCCAGAATTGGCAGAGATGATGTCTGAGTTTGATGCCTATATTGGGGAACTGTTCATCTCTATCGATAAGGCACATGAGCAGGCTGAGGAATATGGCCACAGCTTTGAGCGTGAGATGGGCTTCTTGGCAGTACACGGCTTTTTACATATCAACGGCTATGATCACTACACTCCGGAAGAAGAAGCGGAGATGTTCGGTTTACAAGAAGAAATTTTGACAGCCTATGGACTCACAAGACAATAAACGAAAATGGAAAAATCGTGACCTGATATCCAGTTTAGAATTTGCTCTCACAGGAATTTTTACTGCCATCAAGGAAGAACGCAATATGCGAAAACATGCAGTGACGGCTCTTGTAGTCATTCTTGCAGGTTTTGTTTTTCAGGTGTCACGAATCGAATGGCTCTTTCTCCTATTGAGCATTTTCTTGGTAGTAGCCTTTGAGATTATCAACTCTGCTATTGAAAATGTAGTGGATTTGGCCAGTCACTATCACTTTTCCATGCTGGCTAAAAATGCCAAGGATATGGCGGCTGGCGCGGTATTAGTGGTCTCTCTTTTCGCAGCCTTAACAGGTGCATTGATTTTTCTCCCACGAATCTGGGATTTAATATTTTAAACAGTAAGAGGAAATTATGACTTTTAAATCAGGCTTTGTAGCCATTTTAGGACGTCCCAATGTTGGGAAGTCAACTTTTTTAAATCACGTTATGGGGCAAAAGATTGCCATCATGAGTGACAAGGCGCAGACAACGCGCAACAAAATCATGGGAATTTACACGACCGATAAGGAGCAGATTGTCTTTATCGACACACCAGGGATTCACAAGCCTAAAACGGCCCTTGGAGATTTCATGGTAGAATCTGCCTATAGCACTCTTCGTGAAGTGGACACCGTTCTTTTTATGGTGCCTGCGGATGAGGCGCGTGGTAAGGGAGACGACATGATTATCGAGCGTCTTAAGGCTGCCAAGGTCCCTGTCATTTTGGTGGTGAACAAGATTGATAAGGTTCATCCAGACCAGCTTTTGTCTCAGATTGATGATTTCCGTAATCAGATGGATTTCAAGGAAATTGTTCCAATTTCAGCCCTTCAGGGAAATAATGTCTCACGTTTAGTTGATATTTTGAGTGAAAATCTGGACGAAGGTTTCCAGTATTTCCCGTCTGATCAAATCACAGACCATCCAGAACGTTTCTTGGTTTCAGAAATGGTTCGCGAGAAAGTTTTGCACCTAACTCGTGAAGAAATTCCGCATTCTGTTGCGGTGGTTGTTGATTCTATGAAACGAGATGAAGAGACAGACAAGGTGCACATTCGTGCAACCATCATGGTCGAGCGTGATAGTCAAAAAGGGATTATCATCGGTAAAGGTGGCACTATGCTTAAGAAAATTGGGACTATGGCCCGTCGTGATATCGAACTCATGCTAGGGGATAAGGTTTTCCTAGAAACTTGGGTCAAGGTCAAGAAAAACTGGCGTGATAAAAAGCTAGATTTGGCTGACTTTGGCTATAATGAAAAAGAATACTAAGTAGAGGTGGGCTCATGCCTGCTTCTTGTTTTTACAGAAGGAGGATTTATGCCTGAATTACCTGAGGTTGAAACCGTTCGTCGTGGCTTGAAAAAATTGATTCTGGGTAAAAAGATTTCGAGTATAGAGATTCGCTATCCCAAGATGATTAAAACGGACTTGGACGAGTTTCAAAGGGAATTGCCTGGTCAGATTGTTGAGTCAATAGGACGCCGTGGTAAATATTTGCTTTTTTACCTGACAGACAAGGTCTTGATTTCCCATTTGCGGATGGAGGGCAAGTATTTTTACTATCCAGACCAAGCACCTGAACGCAAGCATGCCCATGTTTTCTTCCGGTTTGAAGATGGGGGCACGCTTGTTTATGAGGATGTACGCAAGTTTGGTACTATGGAACTCTTGACTCCTGACCTTTTAGACGCCTACTTTATTTCTAAAAAACTAGGCCCTGAGCCAAGAGAGCAGGATTTTGATGTGCATGTCTTTCAAGCTGCCCTTGCTAAGTCCAAAAAGCCTATCAAATCCCATCTTCTAGACCAAACCTTGGTAGCTGGACTTGGCAATATCTATGTGGATGAGGTTCTCTGGAGAGCTCAGGTTCATCCGGCTAGACATTCCCAGACTTTGACAGCCGCAGAAGCGACAGCTATTCATGACCAGACCATTGCTGTATTGGGACAGGCTGTTGAAAAAGGTGGTTCCACCATTCGGACCTATACCAATGCCTTTGGGGAAGATGGGACCATGCAGGACTTTCATCAGGTCTATGATAAGACTGGCCAAGAATGTGTACGCTGTGGTACCATCATTGAGAAAATCCAACTAGGCGGACGAGGAACTCACTTTTGTCCTCAGTGCCAAAGGAGGGGTTGATGGGAAAAATCATTGGAATCACTGGGGGAATTGCCTCTGGTAAGTCAACCGTGACAAATTTTCTAAGAAAGCAAGGCTTTCAAGTAGTGGATGCCGACGCAGTCGTCCACCAACTACAGAAACCTGGTGGTCGTCTGTTTGAGGCTCTAGTCCAGCACTTTGGGCAAGAAATCATCCTTGAAAACGGAGAACTTAATCGCCCTCTCCTAGCTAGTCTTATCTTTTCAAATCCTGAAGAACAGGAATGGTCTAAGCGAATCCAAGGAAAGATTATCCGTGAGGAGCTAGCTACGTTGAGAGACCAGTTGGCTCAGACAGAAGAGATTTTCTTCATGGATATTCCCTTGCTTTTTGAGCAGGACTACGTCTCTTGGTTTGATGAGACTTGGTTAATCTATGTGGACCGAGATGTCCAAGTAGAACGCTTAATGAAAAGGGACCAGCTATCCAAGGATGAAGCTGAGTCTCGTCTGGTAGCCCAGTGGCCTTTAGAAAAAAAGAAAGATTTGGCCAGCCATGTTTTAAACAACAATGGAAATCAAGACCAGCTTCTTACTCAGGTGTTCTCCCTGATTGAGGGATGTAGGCAAGATGACAGAGATTAACTGGAAGGATAATCTGCGCATTGCCTGGTTTGGTAATTTTCTGACAGGAGCCAGTATTTCCTTAGTTGTGCCTTTTATGCCCATATTTGTGGAAAATCTAGGTGTAGGGAGTGAGCAAGTCGCTTTTTATGCAGGCTTAGCTATTTCTGTCTCTGCTATTTCTGCGGCGCTCTTTTCTCCTATCTGGGGCATCCTTGCTGACAAATACGGTCGAAAACCCATGATGATTCGTGCTGGTCTGGCCATGACTATCACTATGGGAGGCTTGGCCTTTGTGCCAAATATTTATTGGTTAATCTTTCTTCGTTTACTGAATGGTGTATTTGCGGGTTTTGTTCCCAATGCAACGGCCTTGATAGCTAGTCAGGTTCCCAAGGAGAAATTAGGAACTGCCTTAGGTACTTTGTCTACAGGCGTAGTTGCAGGCACTCTAACTGGTCCCTTTATCGGTGGCTTTATTGCAGAATTATTTGGCATCCGTACTGTTTTCTTACTGGTTGGTAGTTTTCTGTTCTTAGCCGCTGTTTTGACTATTTGCTTTATCAAGGAAGATTTTCAACCAGTGGCCAAGGAAAAGGCCATCCCAACAAAGGAATTATTTACATCAGTTAAATATCCCTATCTCTTGGTCAACCTCTTTCTGACCAGTTTTGTCATCCAATTTTCAGCCCAATCAATCGGCCCTATTTTAGCACTTTATGTGCGCGACTTAGGCCAGACAGAGAATCTTCTTTTTGTCTCTGGTTTGATTGTGTCCAGTATGGGCTTTTCCAGTATGATGAGTGCAGGAGTCATGGGCAAGTTAGGTGACAAGGTGGGGAATCATCGTCTCTTGGTTGTAGCCCAGTTTTATTCAGTCATCATCTATCTTCTCTGTGCCAATGCTTCTAGCCCCCTTCAACTAGGACTCTATCGTTTCCTCTTTGGCTTGGGAACCGGTGCGCTGATTCCTGGAGTTAATGCCCTTCTCAGCAAGATGACACCCAAAGCTGGTATTTCGAGGGTCTTTGCCTTCAATCAGGTATTCTTTTATCTGGGAGGTGTCGTTGGGCCTATGGCAGGTTCTGCAGTAGCAGGTCAATTTGGCTATCATGCTGTCTTTTATGCGACAAGTCTTTGTGTGGCCTTTAGTTGTCTCTTTAACCTACTTCAATTTCGAACATTATTAAAAGTAAAGGAAATCTAGTGCGAGTAAAAATTAATCTCAAATGCTCCTCTTGTGGCAGTATCAATTACCTAACCAGTAAAAATTCAAAAACCCATCCAGACAAGATCGAGGTTTTAAAGTATTGTCCCAAGGAAAGAAAAGTAACCCTACATCTTGAATCTAAGTAGATTTTATGGTAAAATAATAGGGATTTTAAGGAGTTTGATATGTATAACCTATTATTAACCATTTTATTAGTATTATCTGTTGTGATTGTAATTGCGATTTTCATGCAACCAACTAAAAACCAATCCAGCAATGTATTTGATGCCAGCTCAGGTGATTTGTTTGAACGTAGTAAAGCACGCGGTTTTGAAGCTGTAATGCAGCGTTTGACAGGGATTTTAGTCTTTTTCTGGCTAGCCATTGCCTTAGCATTGACGGTATTATCAAGTAGATAAGAAAATAATGGGCAGGACTAGGTCTTTGCCTGTTTTTATTTTTAAATGATGTTTGAGAAGGTTTTACAGTAAAAGAAAATTAAAAAATCTAGAAAGAAAATATGAAAGAAATTATAAAAGAATATTTACAAGACAAGGAAAAGGTAACTGTCAATGACTTGGCTCAGGCTTTGGGAAAAGATGGGTCCAAGGATTTTCGTGAGTTGATTAAAACCTTGTCCCTAATGGAAAGAAAGCACCAGATTCGCTTTGAAGAAGATGGAAGTCTGACCTTAGAAGTCAAGAAAAAACACGAGATTACTCTCAAGGGGATTTTTCATGCCCATAAAAATGGTTTTGGCTTTGTTAGTCTGGAAGGCGAGGAGGACGACCTTTTTGTAGGGAAAAACGATGTCAACTATGCTATTGATGGCGATACTGTTGAGGTTGTCATCAAGAAAGTCGCTGACCGAAACAAGGGAACAGCGGCAGAAGCCAAAATTATTGATATCCTAGAACACAGTTTGACAACTGTTGTCGGACAAATCGTTTTAGATCAGGAAAAGCCTAAGTATGCTGGCTACATCCGTTCGAAAAATCAGAAAATCAGTCAACCCATCTATGTTAAGAAACCAGCCCTAAAACTAGAAGGAACAGAAGTTCTCAAGGTCTTTATCGACAAATACCCAAGCAAGAAACATGATTTCTTTGTCGCGAGTGTCCTCGATGTAGTGGGTCATTCAACGGATGTCGGAATTGATGTCCTTGAGGTTTTGGAGTCTATGGACATTGTCTCAGATTTTCCAGAAGCTGTTATCAAAGAGGCAGAAAGTGTGCCTGATGCTCCGTCTCAAAAGGATATGGAAGGCCGTCTGGACTTGAGAGATGAGATTACCTTTACCATTGACGGTGCAGATGCCAAAGACTTGGACGATGCGGTGCATATCAAGGCTCTGAAAAATGGCAATCTGGAACTCGGGGTTCACATCGCAGATGTTTCCTATTATGTGACTGAGGGTTCTGCTCTTGACAAGGAAGCTCTTAACCGTGCTACTTCTGTCTATGTGACAGACCGTGTAGTGCCAATGCTACCAGAACGACTTTCAAATGGTATCTGCTCTCTCAATCCTCAAGTAGACCGCCTGACCCAATCAGCTATTATGGAGATTGATAAACTTGGTCGTGTGGTCAATTACACCATTACACAAACAGTTATCAAGACAAGCTTCCGTATGACCTATAGTGATGTCAATGATATCCTAGCTGGCGACGTGGAAAAGAGACAAGAATATCAGAAAATTGTTCCAAGTATCGAACTTATGGCTAAGCTTCATGAAACTCTAGAAAATATGCGAGTGAAACGTGGAGCCCTCAATTTTGATACCAACGAAGCGAAGATTTTAGTGGATAAGCAAGGTAAGCCTGTTGATATCGTTCTTCGTCAGCGTGGTGTTGCCGAGCGCATGATTGAGTCCTTTATGTTGATGGCCAACGAAACAGTTGCCGAGCATTTCAGCAAGCTGGATTTGCCTTTCATCTATCGTATCCATGAGGAGCCTAAGGCTGAGAAAGTTCAGAAGTTTATTGATTATGCTTCAAGTTTTGGATTGCGGATTTATGGGACTGCCAGTGAGATTAGCCAGGAGGCGCTTCAAGAAATCATGCGTACTGTTGAGGGAGAACCTTATGCAGATGTATTGTCCATGATGCTTCTTCGCTCCATGCAGCAGGCTCGCTATTCGGAGCACAATCACGGGCATTATGGTCTAGCGGCTGATTATTACACTCACTTTACCAGCCCGATTCGCCGTTATCCAGACCTTCTAGTGCACCGTATGATTCGGGACTATGGCCGTTCTAAGGAAATAGCCGAGCATTTTGAGCAAGTGATTCCAGAGATTGCGACCCAGTCTTCCAATCGTGAGCGTCGTGCCATCGAGGCGGAGCGTGAAGTTGAAGCTATGAAAAAGGCTGAGTACATGGAAGAATACGTGGGTGAAGAGTATGATGCAGTTGTATCAAGTATCGTTAAATTCGGTCTCTTTGTTGAATTGCCAAACACGGTTGAAGGCTTGATTCATATCACTAATTTACCTGAATTTTATCATTTTAATGAACGTGATTTAACCCTTCGTGGGGAGAAATCAGGAACAACCTTCCGTGTAGGTCAGCAGATTCGCATTCGGGTTGAAAGAGCGGACAAGATGACGGGCGAAATTGACTTCTCTTACATTCCAAGTGAATTTGATGTGATTGAAAAAGGCTTGAAACAGTCTAGTCGCAGTGACAGAGGGCGTGGTTCAAATCGTCGTTCAGATAAGAAGGAAGACAAGAGAAAATCAGGTCGCTCAAATGATAAGCGCAAGCATTCTCAGAAAGATAAGAAGAAAAAGGGTAAGAAACCTTTTTACAAGGAAGTAGCTAAGAAAGGAGCCAAGCATGGCAAAGGGCGAGGGAAAGGTCGTCGCACAAAATAAAAAGGCACGCCACGACTATACAATCGTAGATACGCTAGAGGCAGGAATGGTCCTGACTGGGACTGAAATCAAGAGTGTACGAGCAGCTCGAATCAATCTCAAGGATGGCTTTGCCCAAGTAAAAAATGGAGAAGTCTGGTTGAGCAATGTCCATATCGCTCCTTACGAAGAGGGCAATATCTGGAACCAGGAACCAGAACGCCGTCGTAAACTCTTGCTCCATAAGAAGCAAATCCAAAAATTGGAACAGGAGACTAAAGGAACAGGAATGACGCTGGTTCCTCTTAAAGTCTATATTAAAGATGGCTATGCCAAGCTCCTTTTAGGCCTAGCTAAAGGGAAGCATGACTACGACAAGAGAGAGTCTATCAAACGTCGTGAGCAAAACCGCGACATCGCGCGTGTTATGAAAGCTGTTAATCAGCGATAAAAAGAGGAATGAAGATGGAAAAACTAGTTGCCTATAAACGAATGCCCTTGTGGACTAAAGAGACCATGCCAGAGGCTGTTCAGCAAAAGCACAATACCAAGGTCGGGACTTGGGGAAAGATTACTGTTGTAAAAGGAGCTCTCAAGTTTATTGAATTGAGTGAAGAAGGAGAAGTTCTAGCTGAACATCTCTTTGAAGCAGGGGCAGACAATCCAATGGCTCAACCACAAGCCTGGCACCGAGTGGAAGCTGCCACAGACGATGTGGAATGGTACTTGGAATTTTATTGTAAACCTGAGGATTATTTCCCTAAGAAATACAATACCAATCCTGTTCATTCAGAAGTTCTAGAGGCAATGCAGACAGTGAAACCGGGTAAAGCTTTGGATTTGGGATGTGGTCAGGGTCGTAATTCCCTCTTTTTAGCCCAGCAAGGTTTTGATGTGACAGCTGTGGATCAAAATGAACTGGCCCTTGAAATCTTACAAAGCATTGTGGAGCAGGAAGATTTGGACATGCCTGTTGGTCTTTACGATATCAATTCAGCGAGCATTGGGCAAGCCTATGATTTCATCGTATCGACCGTTGTTCTCATGTTTCTACAAGCGGACCGCATTCCAGCTATTATTCAAAATATGCAGGAGCATACCACGGTTGGTGGCTACAACCTTATCGTCTGTGCCATGGACACGGAGGATTATCCTTGCTCAGTGAACTTCCCATTTACCTTTAAAGAAGGGGAATTGGCAGACTACTACAAGGATTGGGAGTTGGTCAAGTACAATGAAAATCCTGGTCATCTTCACCGTCGTGATGAGAATGGAAATCGTATACAACTACGCTTTGCGACCATGCTAGCTAAGAAAATCAAATAAACATGAATGAAGATTAGGAAATTTCCTGATCTTTTTTCTTTTTTACGAATAATATAGAAAAGGAGGGAAATCATGTTTGTTGCGAGAGATGCTAGGGGACAGCTTGTAAATGTGTTAGAGGATAAGCTTGAGAAGCAAGCATACACCTGCCCAGCTTGTGGAGGTCAGCTCCGTTTGCGTCAAGGACCAATTGTCCGGCCCCATTTTGCCCATAAATCCCTAAAATACTGTGATTATTCCTCTGAAAATGAAACTCTAGAACACTTGGAAAATAAGGAATTCCTCTATCGCTGGTTGAAAAAAGAGGCAGAGGTGCAATTAGAATACCCTCTTCCAGAGCTTAAACAGATTGCGGATGTATTTGTAAATGGTCATCTTGCTCTAGAGGTTCAGTGTAGTCCCTTGTCACAAAAACTTCTTAAAGAGCGTAGTGAGGGCTATCGTAGTCAGGGTTACCAAGTACTGTGGTTGCTGGGGGGAAAACTTTGGCTCAAAGAGCGGTTGACTCGTCTGCAAGAAGGTTTTCTCTATTTCAGTCAAAACATGGGCTTTTATGTTTGGGAATTAGACAGTGAAAAACAAGTTTTAAGACTCAAATACCTGATTCATCAAAATCTCCGAGGTAAACTCCATTATCAGATCAAGGAATTTCCCTATGGTCAAGGTAAGCTACTGGAGATATTACGTATTCCCTATAAGAAACAAAAAATATCTCATTTTACAGTGTCTGAGGATAAGAACATCTGTCGCTATATCCGACAACAGCTCTATTATCAAAATCCCTTTTGGATGAAAGAACAAGCAGAAGCCTATCAAAAGGGAAAAAATCTCCTGACTTATGGGCTAAAAGAATGGTATCCACAAATTCGACCAGTAGTAGGTAATTTTTGCCAAATTGAGCAAGATTTGACCAGCTATTATCATCACTTTTACACCTATTACCAAGAAAATCCTCAAAATGATTGGCAAAAGCTCTATCCACCAGCCTTTTATCAGCAATATTTCTTAAAAAATATGGTAGAATAGAAAGGATGGAGGAATCTAATGGTATTACAAAGAAATGAAATAAATGAAAAAGATACATGGGATCTATCAACGATTTACCCAACTGACCAGGCTTGGGAAGAAGCCTTAAAAGATTTAACAGAACAATTGGAGAAAGTAGCCCAGTATGAAGGACATCTCCTGGATAGTGCGGATAGCCTACTAGAAATTACTGAATTTTCTCTTGAAATGGAACGCCAAATGGAGAAGCTTTACGTTTATGCTCATATGAAGAATGACCAAGACACACGTGAAACCAAGTACCAAGAGTACTATGCCAAGGCCATGACTCTCTATAGCCAGCTAGACCAAGCCTTTTCATTCTATGAGCCTGAATTTATGGAAATTAGTGAAAAGCAGTATGCTGACTTTTTAGAAGCTCAGCCTAAATTGCAGGTTTATCAACACTTTTTTGACAAGCTTTTGCAAGGCAAGGAACACGTTCTTTCACAACGTGAAGAAGAATTATTGGCTGGAGCTGGAGAAATCTTTGGTTCGGCAAGTGAAACCTTCGCTATCTTGGACAATGCGGATATTGTGTTCCCTTATGTCCTCGACGATGATGGTAAGGAAGTTCAGCTATCTCATGGGACCTACACACGCTTGATGGAGTCTAAAAACCGTGAGATTCGTCGTGGTGCCTATCAAGCCCTTTATGCGACTTATGAACAATTCCAACATACCTATGCAAAAACCTTGCAAACCAATGTTAAGGTGCAAAACTACCGTGCCAAGGTTCGCAACTATAAGAGCGCTCGTCATGCAGCTCTCGCAGCGAATTTTGTTCCAGAGAGTGTTTATGACAATTTAGTAGCAGCAGTTCGCAAGCATTTGCCACTCTTGCATCGTTACCTTGAACTTCGTTCAAAAATCTTGGGAATTTCAGACCTTAAGATGTATGATGTCTACACACCACTTTCATCTGTTGAATACAGTTTCACCTACCAAGAAGCCTTGAAAAAAGCAGAAGATGCCTTGGCAGTCTTGGGTGAAGATTACTTGAGTCGTGTTAAACGTGCCTTTAGCGAGCGTTGGATTGATGTTTATGAAAATCAAGGCAAGCGTTCAGGGGCCTACTCTGGTGGTTCTTACGATACCAATGCCTTTATGCTTCTAAACTGGCAGGACAATCTAGACAATCTTTTTACCCTTGTCCACGAAACAGGTCACAGTATGCATTCTAGCTATACTCGTGAAACTCAGCCTTATGTTTACGGGGATTACTCTATCTTCTTGGCTGAGATTGCATCAACTACCAATGAAAATATCTTGACGGAGAAATTATTGGAAGAAGTGGAAGATGACGCAACGCGCTTTGCTATCCTCAATAACTTCCTAGATGGTTTCCGTGGAACAGTCTTCCGCCAAACTCAATTTGCTGAGTTTGAACACGCGATTCACCAAGCGGATCAAAATGGTGAAGTCTTGACAAGCGATTTCCTAAATAAACTCTACGCAGACTTGAACCAAGAGTACTATGGATTGAGCAAGGAAGACAATCCTGAAATCCAATACGAATGGGCCCGCATTCCACACTTCTACTATAACTACTATGTATACCAATATTCAACAGGTTTTGCAGCAGCCTCAGCTTTAGCTGAAAAGATTGTCCATGGTAGTCAAGAAGACTGTGACCGCTATATCGACTATCTCAAGGCTGGTAAATCTGACTATCCACTCAATGTCATGAGAAAAGCTGGTGTTGATATGGAGAAGGAAGACTACCTCAACGATGCCTTTGCAGTCTTTGAACGTCGTTTAAATGAGTTTGAAGCCCTTGTCGAAAAATTGGGATTGGCATAAGATGGTTGAATCGTATAGTAAGAATGCTAACCATAACATGCGTCGTCCTGTCGTCAAAGAAGAAATTGTAGACTTGATGCGCCAGCGTCAAAAGCAAGTTACAGGCTCTTTGAAAGAATTGGAAGACTTTGCTCGCAAGGAAAATATTCCCATCATTCCTCATGAAACGGTTGCTTATTTCCGTTTTCTCATGGAAACCATACAACCTAAAAACATTCTGGAAATTGGGACGGCTATCGGTTTTTCAGCCCTCTTGATGGCGGAACATGCACCAAAGGCCAAGATTACAACCATTGATCGTAATCCAGAGATGATTGGCTTTGCAAAGGAAAATTTTGCCCGGTTTGACAGTCGCAAGCAAGTTACACTTCTAGAAGGAGATGCGGTAGATGTCTTATCTACCTTGACAGAGTCTTATGATTTCGTCTTTATGGATTCTGCTAAGTCTAAATACATCGTCTTTTTGCCAGAAATCCTCAAACATTTGGAAGTTGGTGGTGTGGTTGTCTTGGATGATATTTTCCAAGGTGGTGATGTTGCCAAGGATATTATGGAAGTCCGTCGTGGTCAGCGAACCATTTATCGAGGCCTTCAAAGACTATTTGACGCAACCTTAGACAATCCAGGACTCACTGCAACATTAGTACCTCTGGGTGACGGCATTCTCATGCTTCGTAAAAATGTAGCAGATGTTCAATTGCCTGACAGCGAATGATTTCAGAAAAATTTAAGAAAATATAGTAAAATAGATAGGGTAATACTTATCTCAAAGGAGTAGACATGAAAAAAAAATTATTGGCAGGTGCCATTACACTATTATCAGTAGCAACTTTAGCAGCTTGTTCTAAAGGTTCAGAAGGGGCTGACCTTATCAGCATGAAAGGGGATGTCATCACTGAACATCAATTTTATGAGCAAGTGAAAATCAATCCTTCAGCCCAACAAGTCTTGTTGAACTTGACTATTCAAAAAGTATTTGAGAAGCAATATGGCTCAGAAGTAGATGACAAAGAAATCGATGATATCATTTCTGGAGAAGAAAAACAATATGGTGAGAATTACCAACGTGTCTTATCACAATCAGGCATGACTCTTGAAACACGTAAAGCACAAATTCGTACAAGTAAATTAGTTGAATTTGCAGTTAAAAAGGCTGCAGAAGCTGAATTAACTGATGAAGCCTATAAGAAAGCATTTGAGAGCTATACTCCGGACGTAACTGCTCAAATTATTCGTCTTGATAATGAGGATAAAGCGAAAGAAGTCCTCGAAAAAGCTAAGGCAAGTGGCGCAGATTTCGCTCAATTAGCTAAAGATAACTCAACTGATGAGAAAACCAAAGCGAACGGTGGTGAAATCACATTTGATTCTGCATCAACAGAAGTCCCAGATCAAGTTAAGAAAGCAGCTTTTGCCTTGGATGTTAATGGTATTTCTGATGTTATTACAGCTACTGGTACTCAAGCATACAGCAGTCAGTATTACATTGTAAAACTCATTAAGAAAACAGAAAAGTCATCTAATATCGATGACTACAAAGAAAAATTGAAAACTGTTATTTTGACTCAAAAACAAAATGATGCATCATTTGTTCAAAGTATTGTCGGAAAAGAATTGCAAGCAGCCAATATCAAGGTTAAAGACCAAGCCTTCCAAAATATCTTTACCCAATATATCGGTGGTGGCGATTCAAGCTCAAGTAGTTCTTCAAAAGAATAAAACAGAAAAGAGCCAAGCGCTCTTTTTCTTATGAGAAAATCTTCTATCCTAAGGGTAAGAGTTTTTTTCTTTCGGAAAAAATGGTATAATAGCAATCAAAACTAGAAAATAAACGGAATTTGGGAACAATTTCTTTTGTTCTCATTAGATTGGTGATACTATGAAGATTAGTAAGAGGCACCTGTTAAACTATTCTATTCTAGTTCCTTACTTACTTTTATCTATTTTGGGCTTGATTGTAGTCTATTCTACAACCAGTGCCATTCTTATCGAAGAAGGTAAAAGTGCCCTCCAATTGGTTCGAAGTCAGGGAATGTTTTGGATACTTAGTTTAATATTGATTGCCTTGATATATAAGCTGAAACTGAATTTTTTAAGAAAAGAACGACTGCTATTTATTGTTATGTTTGTTGAGCTGATTCTTTTGGCTCTGGCTCGTATAATTGGTACACCAGTCAATGGAGCCTATGGTTGGATTTCAGTAGGACCTTTGACCATTCAGCCAGCTGAGTATTTGAAGATTATCATCGTCTGGTACTTGGCCCAACGTTTCTCAAAACAACAGGATGAAATTGGGATTTACGATTTTCAAGTTTTAACTCAAAATCAATGGATTCCTCGTGCTTTTAATGATTGGCGCTTCGTCCTACTAGTAATGATAGGAAGTTTAGCTATTTTCCCAGATTTGGGGAATGCGACCATCCTAGCTCTGGTCGCCTTGATTATGTATACAGTTAGTGGAATTGCTCATCGTTGGTTTATAGCCTTTATCGGTGTATTATTTGGAGTTTCAGCCCTATCCTTATCAGCTATTTCTATGATCGGGGTTGATAAGTTTTCAAAAGTTCCAGTATTTGGTTACGTTGCTAAGCGTTTCAGTGCCTACTTTAATCCCTTTGCCGATTTGGCAGGGTCAGGCCACCAACTTGCAAATTCCTACTTTGCCATGGTAAATGGTGGGTGGTTTGGTCTAGGCTTAGGAAATTCAATCGAAAAACGTGGTTATTTACCAGAGGCCCATACAGACTTTGTATTTTCAATTGTTATTGAAGAGTTTGGATTTGTGGGAGCCAGCTTGATTTTAGCACTTGTCTTTTTCCTGATTTTACGAATTATCCTAGTCGGTATTCGTGCTAAGAATCCCTTTAATTCCATGATGGCGATTGGGGTTGGGGGGATGATGCTGGTACAGGTATTTGTCAATATCGGTGGAATTTCTGGCATTATTCCTTCGACAGGAGTAACCTTCCCCTTCTTATCACAAGGAGGGAATAGTCTTCTGGTCTTGTCTGTAGCCATCGCCTTTGTCTTAAATATTGATGCAAGTGAAAAACGTGCCCAATTGTATGAGGAGTTAGAAGCTCACTCATCAAACTATATGTAGAGCTGAGAGTGGAAAGGATGACCTATGTCTCTTCAAAAATTAGAAAACTATAGTAATAAAGCTGTCGTGCAAGAAGAAGTATTGATTTTAACAGAATTGTTAGAAGATATCACTAAAAATATGCTTGCCCCAGAGACTTTTGAAAAAATCATGGAGTTGAAAGAATTATCAACTCAAGAAGATTATCAAGGCTTGAACCAACTGGTTACTAGTCTGACAAATGATGAAATGGCTTATATTTCACGCTATTTCTCTATCTTGCCTCTTTTGATTAATATTTCAGAAGACGTGGATTTGGCTTATGAAATCAACCATCAAAATAATATTGATCAAGATTATCTTGGTAAATTGTCAGCAACTATCAAAATGGTTGCAGAAAAGGAAAATGCGGTTGAAATTCTTGAACACTTGAATGTTGTCCCTGTTTTGACAGCCCATCCAACACAAGTGCAACGTAAGAGTATGTTGGATTTGACTAACCATATCCATACCCTCTTGCGTAAGTATCGTGATGTGAAATTAGGCTTGATTAATAAGGAAAAATGGCATAATGATCTCCGTCGTTACATTGAGATTATCATGCAGACAGATATGATTCGTGAGAAGAAATTGAAAGTAACCAATGAAATCACGAATGTTATGGAATACTACAATAGTTCATTTTTGAAAGCTGTTCCTCATTTGACTGCTGAGTACAAGCGTCTGGCTAAAAAACATGGCTTGGAGTTGAAACATCCTAAACCAATTACCATGGGAATGTGGATTGGTGGAGACCGTGATGGGAATCCCTTTGTTACAGCAGATACTTTGAAGAAATCTGCCATGACCCAGTGTGAAGTCATCATGAACTACTATGATGAAAAGATTTATCAGCTTTATCGTGAGTTCTCTCTCTCAACAAGTATTGTCAATGTCAGCAAGCAAGTCAGAGAAATGGCTCGTCAGTCTAAGGATAATTCTATTTATCGTGAAAAAGAGCTATATCGTCGTGCCTTGTTTGATATTCAATCAAAAATCCAAGCGACAAAAGCTTATTTGATTGAGGATAAGGAAGTTGGAGCTCGCTATGAAACAGCTAATGATTTTTATAAGGATTTAATTACCATTCGTGATTCCCTCTTGGAAAACAAGGGTGAAGCACTGATTTCTGGTGATTTTGTTGAGCTGATTCAGGCAGTTGAAATTTTTGGTTTTTATTTGGCTTCTATCGACATGCGTCAAGATTCAAGTGTTCATGAGGCCTGTGTTGCTGAACTCTTGAAATCAGCAGGTATTCATTCTCGTTATAGCGAACTCAGTGAAGAAGAAAAATGCCAGCTTCTCTTGAAAGAATTAGAGGAAGATCCACGTATTCTTTCTGCCACTCATGTTGAAAAATCAGAGTTACTTGAAAAAGAATTGGCTATCTTTAAGGCTGCTCGTAATTTGAAAGATAAATTGGGTGATGATGTCATTCGTCAGACCATCATTTCACATGCAACCAGCGTATCAGACATGTTGGAATTGGCTATCTTGCTAAAAGAAGTAGGGCTAGTTGATAAAGAAAGAGCTCGTGTCCAAATCGTTCCTCTCTTTGAAACAATCGAGGACTTGGACCACTCAGAAGAAACCATGAGAGAATATCTTTCTCTTCCTCTTGCCAAGAAATGGATTGCTTCGCGTAATAACTACCAAGAAATCATGCTTGGTTATTCTGACAGTAATAAAGATGGTGGCTATTTATCATCATGTTGGACCCTCTACAAGGCTCAACAACAATTGACTGCTATTGGAGATGAATTTGGCGTTAAGGTTACCTTCTTCCATGGCCGTGGTGGTACTGTTGGTCGTGGTGGGGGACCAACTTATGAAGCTATCACATCTCAACCACTCAAGTCAATCAAGGATCGTATCCGTTTGACGGAGCAGGGTGAAGTAATTGGAAATAAATACGGTAACAAGGACGCTGCCTACTATAACCTTGAAATGCTAGTATCTGCAGCCATTAACCGTATGATTACGCAGAAGAAGAGCGATACCAATACATCCAATCGTTATGAAGCGATTATGGATCAGGTAGTGGACCGTAGTTATGATATCTACCGTGATTTGGTCTTTGGTAATGACCATTTCTATGACTATTTCTTTGAGTCAAGTCCAATCAAGGCTATTTCCAGCTTTAATATCGGTTCTCGCCCAGCCGCTCGTAAGACCATTACTGAAATCGGTGGTTTGCGTGCCATTCCTTGGGTATTCTCATGGTCGCAAAGTCGTGTCATGTTCCCTGGCTGGTATGGGGTTGGATCAAGCTTCAAAGAATTTATCGATAAGAATCCAGAAAATATCGCTATCCTACGAGATATGTACCAAAATTGGCCTTTCTTCCAGTCACTTCTTTCAAATGTTGACATGGTCTTGTCAAAATCAAATATGAATATTGCTTTTGAATATGCCAAACTTTGTGAAGATGATCAAGTAAAAGCAATTTATGAGACTATTCTAAATGAATGGCAAGTTACCAAGGAAGTTATCTTAGCTATCGAAGGTTACGATGAACTCTTGGCGGAAAATCCATATCTAAAAGCAAGTTTGGATTACCGTATGCCATACTTTAATATCCTCAACTATATCCAGTTGGAGTTGATTAAACGTCAACGCCGAGGAGAATTATCAAGCGATCAAGAAAAATTAATCCATACAACTATCAACGGAATTGCAACAGGATTGCGTAATTCTGGCTGATACCTTTCAAACTTCCTCTTTTTCATAGGGGAAGTTTTTGAATATTTCAAAAAAATTCTCAAAGAGTCTTGACAAGTAGTTGAAAAATGATATAATTTAACCATTCAGAAAAGTAATCATATAAACTTTTTAGAGAGTCTGTGGTAGCTGAAAACAGATAAGTGGTGATGATGAAAATTGGGCTGAATGTTATTTAGAATTTGAAATCATAAAAATTCGGTGAGCACACCTTACAGTGCATCTCGTTATTGCGAGACAGAGCGATAGGGGAATTCCCTATAATTGAGGTGGTACCGCGCATCGACGTCCTCACACAAGTTTTTTGTGTGAGGACTTTTTTGATGGAGGTTAGTATGGAAAGAAAACGATGGCGTCGCTTGTTCAGATAAGTGAAGTAGTTTAAAGGAATTAAAAAGGAGAAATAGAATGAAAAATAAACGTTTAATTGGAATTATCGCTGCATTAGCAGTTTTAGTAGCAGGAAGCTTGATTTACTCTTCAATGAATAAACCAGAAGCTAAGAACGAAAAGAAAGTTGCCAAAGTTGGTGTCCTTCAGTTTGTGAGCCATCCATCTCTTGACTTGATTTATAAAGGGATCCAAGATGGACTTGCAGAAGAAGGTTATAAAGATGATCAGTTGAAGATTGACTTTATGAACTCAGAAGGTGACCAAAGTAAGGTTGCGACAATGAGTAAACAATTGGTTGCAAATGGCAATGACTTGGTTGTTGGTATCGCAACACCAGCTGCTCAAGGTTTGGCTAGTGCAACAAAAGATCTACCGGTTATCATGGCCGCTATTACAGACCCAATCGGAGCTAACTTGGTCAAAGATTTGAAAAAACCAGGCGGCAACATTACAGGGGTATCTGACCACAATCCAGCTCAACAACAAGTTGAACTCATCAAAGCTTTGACACCAAATGTAAAAACAATCGGTGCTCTTTACTCAAGCAGTGAAGATAATTCAAAAACACAGGTAGAAGAATTTAAAGCTTATGCTGAAAAAGCAGGTTTGACAGTGGAAACATTTGCAGTTCCTTCAACAAACGAAATTGCTTCAACAGTTAACGTCATGACTAGCAAGGTCGATGCTATCTGGGTTCCAATTGATAACACTATTGCTTCAGCCTTCTCTACTGTTGTATCAAGCAACCAATCAGCTAAAAAACCAATCTATCCAAGTGCAACTGCCATGGTAGAAGCAGGTGGTTTGGCATCAGTTGTAGTTGACCAACACGACCTTGGTGTTGCAACAGGTAAAATGATTGCGGAAGTCTTGAAAGGTGCAAAACCAGCTGAAACTCCAGTCAATGTCTTTTCAACTGGTAAATCAGTTATCAATAAAAAATTGGCACAAGAGCTAGGTATTGCGATTCCTGAATCTGTTCTTAAAGAAGCAGGACAAGTGATTGAATAATCTGTAATGGAGGAGTTGGGGACATCTCCTCCAATTTTTTACAATAGAAATCATATAGAAAAGGTTAAGAAACAAATGATACTATCTATTATTTCTCAAGGATTTGTCTGGGCTATTTTAGGTCTGGGAATCTTTATGACATTTAGGATTTTGAACTTTCCAGATATGACGACGGAAGGTTCCTTCCCTCTTGGGGGAGCTGTTGCTGTCACTCTGATAACCAACGGTGTAAATCCCTTTTTAGCGACACTTGTTGCTGTAGGAGCAGGTTGTCTGGCTGGAATGGCAGCAGGCCTTCTTTATACAAAAGGGAAGATCCCAACCTTGCTCTCAGGGATTTTGGTGATGACTTCCTGTCACTCTATCATGCTCTTAATTATGGGGCGTGCGAATTTAGGCTTGCTTGGAACTAAGCAAATTCAGGATGTCTTACCTTTTGATTCAGATTTGAACCAACTATTGACAGGTTTTATCTTTGTCAGTCTTGTAATTGTTCTCATGCTCTTTTTCTTGGATACCAAACTCGGACAAGCCTATATTGCTACAGGTGACAATCCTGATATGGCTAGAAGTTTCGGAATTCATACTGGACGCATGGAGCTCATGGGATTGGTCTTATCAAATGGTGTGATTGCCCTTGCAGGAGCTCTCATTGCCCAGCAAGAAGGTTATGCCGATGTATCTCGAGGAATCGGGGTGATCGTTGTGGGGCTTGCAAGTTTGATTATTGGAGAAGTGATCTTCAAGAGTTTGAGTTTGGCAGAGCGTTTGGTTGCCATCGTTGTTGGCTCTATAGCCTATCAATTCTTAGTATGGGCAGTTATCGCGCTTGGCTTTAACACAAGTTACCTTCGTTTGTACAGCGCCTTGATTCTAGCAGTCTGTCTCATGATTCCAACATTTAAGCAAACAATCTTGAAAGGAGGCAAGTTAAGTAAATGACAGCAATTGTAGAATTAAAAAATGCAACCAAAGTCGTTAAAAATGGCTTTGATGAAGAAAAGATTATTTTAAATGAAGTTTCCTTAGAAATTTTTGAACAGGATTTTATCACGATTTTGGGTGGAAATGGTGCTGGTAAATCAACTCTTTTTAACACCATTGCAGGAACCTTATCACTAACCAGTGGAACTATTCGTATTTTGGGTGAAGATGTTACCAAGTTTTCACCAGAGAAGCGGGCTAAGTATCTTTCTCGAGTCTTCCAAGATCCCAAGATGGGGACAGCTCCTCGTATGACAGTGGCAGAGAATCTCTTGATTGCCAAGTTTCGTGGTGAAAAGCGTGGACTGTTTCCGAGACGTCTGGCTAGCTATAAGGATGAATTTCAGTCAACCATTGAAAAAGTGGGAAACGGTCTTGAGAAACACTTGAATACACCGATTGAGTTCTTATCAGGTGGACAAAGACAGGCTTTGAGTCTCTTGATGGCAACCTTGAAGCGTCCTGAATTACTCTTGTTAGACGAGCATACTGCAGCCCTTGATCCAAAGACCAGTGTGGCCTTGATGGAATTGACGGATGAATTTGTCAAGAAAGATCAGCTGACAGCGCTTATGATTACCCATCATATGGAAGATGCACTCAAATATGGTAATCGTTTAATTGTCATGAAAGAAGGACGAATTATCCAAGATTTGAAACAAGAAGAAAAAGCAAAAATGAAAATCTCTGATTATTATCAGCTCTTTGAATAAAGTAGGGAAAATGAGTGAAATGGTTTACTTTTTTTCTGAAATAAAGTATACTATATAAAGTAAACTATGATAACATGGAGGTATTGTGTATGGTTGACAAACAAGTCATTGAAGAAATCAAAAACAATGCCAACATTGTGGAAGTCATAGGGGATGTGATTTCTTTACAAAAGGCAGGACGGAACTATCTAGGGCTCTGTCCTTTTCATGGTGAAAAAACACCTTCTTTCAACGTTGTCGAGGACAAGCAGTTTTACCACTGTTTTGGTTGTGGGCGCTCTGGTGATGTCTTTAAGTTCATCGAGGAGTACCAAGGGGTTCCCTTTATGGAGGCTGTCCAAATCTTAGGTCAGCGTGTCGGGATAGAGGTGGAAAAACCTCTTTATAGTGAGCAGAAGCCAGCCTCCCCCCACCAAGCTCTTTATGATATGCATGAAGATGCAGCCAAATTTTATCATGCTATTCTTATGACAACGACCATGGGGGAGGAAGCCAGAAACTACCTTTATCAGCGTGGTTTGACAGATGAAGTGCTCAAACATTTTCGGATTGGTTTGGCACCTCCAGAACGAAACTATCTCTATCAACGTTTGTCTGGTCAGTATCGTGATGAGGATTTTCTAGATTCAGGATTGTTTTATCTCTCGGATGCTAATCAATTTGTAGACACCTTTCACAATCGGATTATGTTTCCCTTGACCAATGATCAAGGAAAGGTCATTGCCTTCTCAGGTCGTATCTGGCAGAAAACGGATTCACAAACTTCTAAGTATAAAAATAGCCGATCGACTGCAATTTTTAACAAAAGTTACGAATTATATCATATGGATAGGGCAAAAAAATCTTCTGGTAAAGCCAGTGAGATTTACCTCATGGAAGGATTCATGGATGTCATTGCAGCCTATCGTGCTGGAATCGAAAATGCTGTGGCGTCTATGGGAACGGCCTTGAGTCGTGAGCATGTTGAGCATCTGAAAAGGTTAACCAAGAAGTTGGTTCTTGTTTACGATGGCGATAAGGCTGGGCAAGCCGCGACATTGAAAGCATTGGATGAAATTGGTGATATACCTGTGCAAATTGTCAGCATGCCTGATAACTTGGATCCAGATGAATATCTACAAAAAAATAGTCCAGAAGACTTGGCCTATCTATTAACGAAAACTCGTATTAGTCCGATTGAGTTTTACATTCACCAGTACAAACCTGAAAATAGTGAAAATCTGCAGGCTCAGATTGAGTTTATTGAAAAAATAGCGCCCTTGATTGTTCAAGAAAAGTCCATCACTGCTCAAAACAGTTATATTCATATTTTAGCTGACAGTCTAGCATCCTTTGATTATGCCCAGATTGAGCAGATTGTTAATGAAAGCCGTCAGGCACAAAGGCAGAATCGCATGGAAGGAATTTCCAGACCGACGCCAATTACTATGCCTGTCACCAAGCAGTTATCGGTTATTATGAGGGCAGAAGCCCATCTACTTTATCGAATGATGGAATCCCCTCTTGTTTTGAACGATTACCGCTTGCGAGAAGACTTTGCATTTGATACACCTGAATTTCAGGTCTTATATGACTTGCTTGGCCAGTATGGCAATCTTCCTCCAGAAGTTTTAGCTGAGCAGACAGAGGAAGTTGAAAGAGCTTGGTACCAAGTCTTAGCTCAGGATTTGCCTGCTGAGATGTCTCCGCAGGAACTTAGTGAAGTAGAGATGACTCGAAATAAGGCTCTCTTGAATCAGGACAATATGAGAATCAAAAAGAAGGTGCAGGAAGCTAGCCATGTAGGAGATACCGATACAGCCCTAGAAGAATTGGAACGTTTAATTTCCCAAAAGAGAAGAATGGAGTAATAATGGCAACAAAACAAAAAGAAGTAACAACATTTGACGTACAAGTAGCAGAATTTATCCGTAATCATAAACAAAAAGGGACAGCAACAGATGATGAAATCAATGCTAGTCTAGTTATTCCTTTTACCTTGGATGCTGATGGGATTGAAGATCTCTTGCAACGAATTCAGGATGCAGGGATTTCAATCACAGATAACGAAGGAAATCCAAGTGCGCGTGTGCTTAGTGCAGAAGAAGAGCCAGAGCTCAGCGATGAGGACTTGATTGGATCAACTTCGGCTAAGGTCAATGACCCTGTTCGTATGTACTTGAAAGAAATCGGGGTCGTTCCTCTCTTGACCAATGAAGAGGAAAAAGAATTGGCACTGGCTGTTGAAGCTGGCGATATTGAAGCCAAACAACGTCTTGCTGAAGCCAATCTTCGTTTGGTTGTTTCCATTGCCAAGCGCTATGTTGGCCGTGGTATGCAGTTCCTTGACCTGATTCAAGAAGGGAACATGGGCTTGATGAAGGCGGTTGACAAGTTTGACTATTCTAAAGGATTCAAGTTCTCAACTTATGCGACTTGGTGGATTCGTCAAGCAATCACTCGTGCTATTGCGGATCAAGCTCGTACCATTCGTATTCCAGTCCACATGGTTGAAACCATTAATAAATTGGTTCGTGAACAACGTAATCTCCTTCAAGAATTGGGACAAGACCCAACGCCAGAACAAATCGCAGAACGTATGGATATGACACCAGACAAGGTTCGTGAAATCTTGAAGATTGCCCAAGAACCAGTATCTCTTGAAACACCAATCGGTGAAGAGGATGATAGTCACCTTGGGGACTTTATCGAAGATGAAGTGATTGAAAATCCAGTGGATTATACAACTCGTATCGTCTTGCGTGAGCAGTTGGATGAGGTCTTGGATACTCTTACAGACCGTGAAGAAAATGTTTTGCGTCTACGTTTTGGGTTAGATGATGGGAAAATGCGCACCCTTGAAGATGTGGGTAAAGTCTTTAACGTGACGCGCGAGCGTATCCGTCAGATTGAAGCTAAAGCTTTGAGAAAACTACGCCAACCAAGTCGCAGCAAACCGCTTCGTGATTTTATTGAAGACTAAGAGTGAGGATGAATATGGCTTATACAGAAGAGCAAATTGAAAACATCAAAACACGAATTTTATCAGCCTTGGAAGAAGTTATTGACCCTGAGTTGGGAATCGATATTGTCAATCTTGGTTTGATTTATGAGATTCGTTTTGACGGTGACACAGGGCAAACAGAGATTGATATGACTTTGACAACTATGGGATGTCCTCTAGCAGACCTTTTGACAGACCAGATTTATGATGCCATGACAGAGGTGCCAGAAGTAACTGATACTGAGGTCAAATTAGTCTGGTATCCAGCCTGGACCGTTGAAAAAATGAGTCGCTATGCCCGCATTGCCTTAGGCATTAAGTAAATAGATAAAAGAATGTGAGAGCCTATTGGAAAAGCGAGGAAATTTCCCTTTCTTTTCCTCTAGTCTCTCCTTTCTTTTGCTGATTTTATTCAAAGAAAATGATATAATAGTAGTTATGGAAAAAAAGAAATTACGCATCAATATGTTGAGTTCAAGTGAGAAAGTAGCAGGACAAGGAGTTTCAGGTGCCTACCGTGAATTAGTTCGTCTTCTTCACCGTGATGCAAAGGATCAATTGATTGTTACTGAAAATCTACCAATTGAGGCAGATGTGACTCACTTTCATACGATTGATTTCCCCTATTATTTATCTACATTTCAAAAGAAACGCTCAGGGAGAAAAATTGGCTATGTGCATTTCTTGCCTGATACACTTGAGGGGAGTTTGAAAATTCCATTTTTCTTAAAGGGAATTGTGAAACGCTATGTATTTTCTTTTTACAACCGGATGGAGCAATTGGTTGTGGTCAATCCTATGTTTATCGAGGATTTGGTGGCAGCTGGTATTCCACGTGAAAAAGTGACCTATATTCCTAACTTTGTCAACAAAGAAAAATGGCATCCTCTTTCACAAGAAGAGGTAGCGAGACTGCGAACAGAGCTAGGTCTTAGTGACAATCAGTTTATCGTAGTAGGTGCTGGTCAAGTTCAGAAACGCAAAGGGATTGATGATTTTATCCGTCTGGCTGAGGAATTGCCTCAGATTACCTTTATCTGGGCCGGTGGTTTCTCTTTTGGTGGCATGACAGATGGTTATGAAAGTTACAAGAAAATCATGGAGAATCCCCCTAAAAATTTGATTTTTCCAGGTATTGTATCGCCAGAGCGGATGCGCGAGTTGTATGCCCTAGCGGATCTTTTCTTGCTTCCTAGTTACAATGAGCTCTTTCCGATGACGATTTTAGAGGCTGCCAGTTGTGAGGCTCCTATTATGTTGCGTGATTTGGATCTCTATAAGGTAATTTTGGAGGGAAATTATCGGGCGACAGCAGATAGAGAAGAAATGAAAGAAGCTATTTTGGAATATCAAGCCAATCCTGTTGCCTTAAAAGAACTTAAAGAAAAGGCTAAGAATATTTCCAGAGAGTATTCTGAAGAGCACCTGTTACAAATCTGGTTGGACTTTTATGAGAAACAAGCCGCTTTAGGGAGAAAGTAAAAAGAGAGGTAATCTATGCGAATTGGTTTATTTACAGATACCTATTTTCCTCAGGTTTCTGGTGTTGCGACCAGTATTCGAACCCTGAAAACAGAACTTGAAAAGCAGGGGCATGCTGTTTTTATCTTTACGACGACGGATAAGGATGTCAATCGTTATGAAGATTGGCAAATTATCCGCATTCCAAGTGTTCCCTTTTTTGCTTTTAAAGATCGCCGCTTTGCCTATCGAGGCTTTAGCAAGGCGCTTGAAATTGCCAAACAGTATCAGTTAGATATTATCCATACTCAGACAGAATTTTCTCTTGGCTTGTTGGGGATTTGGATTGCGCGTGAATTGAAAATTCCAGTCATTCATACCTATCACACCCAGTACGAAGACTATGTGCATTATATTGCTAAGGGGATGTTGATTCGCCCTAGTATGGTCAAGTATCTGGTCAGAGGTTTCTTGCATGATGTGGATGGGGTTATTTGCCCGAGTGAGATTGTCCGTGATTTGCTATCTGACTATAAGGTTAAAGTGGAAAAACGGGTCATTCCAACTGGGATTGAATTAGCCAAGTTTGAGCGTCCGGAAATCAAGCAAGAAAATCTAAAAGAACTACGTAGTAAATTAGGAATTCAAGATGATGAACAGATGCTGCTTAGTCTTTCTAGAATTTCCTATGAAAAAAATATTCAAGCAGTACTTGCAGCCTTTGCAGAAGTTTTGAAAGAAGAAGACAAGGTTAAACTGGTGGTAGCTGGGGACGGTCCTTATCTGAATGACCTCAAAGAGCAAGCCCAGAAACTAGAGATTCAAGACTCAGTCATCTTTACAGGGATGATTGCGCCTAGTGAGACCGCTCTTTACTATAAGGCGGCGGATTTCTTCATCTCGGCATCGACAAGTGAAACGCAAGGCTTGACCTACTTGGAAAGCTTGGCTAGTGGAACGCCTGTCATTGCACATGGAAATCCTTATCTGGACAATCTGATCAGTGACAAGATGTTTGGAACCTTGTACTATGGAGAACATGATTTAGCCGGAGCTATTTTAGAAGCTCTAATTGCAACGCCGGACATGAATGAGCATACTTTATCAGAGAAGTTGTACGAGATTTCAGCGGAGAACTTTGGAAAACGGGTGCATGAGTTTTATCTGGATGCCATTATTTCAAATAATTTCGAGAAAGATTTAGCCAAAGATGATACGGTTGGTCAGCGTATCTTTAAGACAGTTTTGTATCTTCCACAACAGGTGGTTGCTGTGCCCGTAAAAGGCTCTAGACGGATGCTGAAGGCATCAAAAACACAGTTAATCAGCATTAGAGATTATTGGAAAGACAGTGAAGAATAGAAAGAGGAACAGCTATGAAAAAACAATTAATGAGAAGTGGTCGTGATAAAAAGATTGCGGGTGTTTGTGCTGGGGTTGCTTATTATTTTGATATAGATCCTACTATTGTTCGTGTAATATGGGGTGTTCTTGCTTTTGGTTATGGAGCTGGAATTGTAGCTTATATTATTTTATGGATGATTGCACCTGTAGCAACTGACTATTGAAAACTAGCTGAATTCATGCTAAGATAATAGAAAATAGAATGTAACGAAGGAGAAGAAAATGGCATTTGGAGATAATGGAAATCGTAAAAAAACCTTGTTTGAGAAATTAACTTTAATTATCGTGGTTATTATGCTTTTGGCAAGTATTTTGGGTATTTTTGCAACTGCAATTGGTGCCCTCAGTAATCTATAAAATAGATTCAATAAAATTTTGTGACTGGGATTTCCCAGCCCTTTTTTAAAGTGAGAAGAAAAAATGAGTATGTTTTTAGATACAGCCAAGATCAAGGTCAAGGCTGGTAATGGTGGCGATGGCATGGTTGCCTTTCGCCGTGAAAAATATGTCCCTAATGGCGGTCCTTGGGGCGGTGATGGTGGTCGTGGAGGCAATGTGGTCTTCGTTGTAGACGAAGGACTACGTACCCTCATGGATTTCCGCTACAATCGCCACTTTAAGGCTGATTCTGGTGAAAAAGGAATGACTAAAGGGATGCATGGTCGTGGTGCCGAGGACCTTAGAGTTCGAGTACCACAAGGAACGACTGTGCGTGATGCCGAGACTGGCAAGGTCTTGACAGATTTGATTGAACACGGTCAAGAATTTATCGTTGCCCACGGTGGTCGTGGTGGTCGTGGAAATATCCGCTTTGCGACACCAAAAAATCCTGCACCTGAAATCTCTGAAAATGGAGAACCAGGTCAGGAACGTGAGTTACAATTGGAACTAAAAATCTTGGCAGATGTTGGTTTGGTTGGTTTCCCATCTGTAGGAAAATCAACACTTCTAAGTGTTATCACCTCAGCTAAACCTAAAATTGGTGCTTACCACTTTACCACTATCGTGCCAAATCTAGGTATGGTTCGTACCCAATCAGGTGAATCCTTTGCAGTAGCCGACTTGCCAGGTTTGATTGAAGGGGCTAGTCAGGGTGTTGGTCTGGGAACCCAGTTCCTCCGTCACATCGAGCGTACCCGTGTTATCCTCCATATCATTGACATGTCAGCTAGCGAAGGCCGTGATCCTTATGAGGACTACCTAGCTATCAATAAGGAGTTAGAGTCTTATAACCTCCGTCTCATGGAGCGTCCACAGATTATCGTAGCCAATAAAATGGACATGCCTGAGAGTCAGGAAAATCTTGAAGAATTCAAGAAAAAATTGGCTGAAAACTACGATGAATTTGAAGAGTTACCAGCAATCTTCCCAATTTCTGGTTTGACTAAGCAAGGTCTGGCTACGCTTTTGGATGCTACAGCTGAATTGTTAGATAAGACACCAGAATTCTTACTCTACGACGAGTCAGATATGGAAGAAGAAGCCTACTACGGCTTTGACGAGGAAGAAAAGGCCTTTGAAATTAGTCGTGATGACGATGCGACATGGGTGCTTTCTGGTGAAAAACTCATGAAACTCTTCAATATGACCAACTTTGATCGTGACGAATCTGTTATGAAATTTGCCCGTCAATTACGTGGTATGGAGGTTGATGAAGCCCTACGTGCGCGTGGTGCTAAGGATGGGGATTTGGTCCGCATTGGTAAATTTGAGTTTGAATTTGTAGACTAGGAGACTGATATGGGAGATAAACCGATATCTTTCCGAGATGCGGATGGCAATTTCGTTTCCGCCGCAGACCTTTGGAATGAAAAGAAATTGGAAGAACTATTTAATCGTCTCAATCCAAACCGTGCCCTGAGATTGGCACGAACCAAAAATGAAAATCCATCACAGTAAAGAAGATAAAAAATTCCGTGCCTTAACATTGGACACGGAGTTTTTTTATTCACCAAAAAAGAATGGTGGTGTGAATTTTTTCAATTCTTCAAAACAACTTTGTGCAGCCTCTGCATCTTCACAGATGACCAGACAGACATCGTCCCCACAGAGCGTAGCGATAGCGTCAGGAAAACTCAAAGCATCAATAATAGAACCAAATGATTGAGCAAGCCCAGGAAGGGTTTTAAGGAGGACTTGGTGTTGAACGGGACGCATCAAGACAAGAGCATCTTCCATGTAGATTTCGAGACGTTTCTCCCATTTTGAGATAGAGCCTGTATTGAGCACGTAGTAAGAGTTGTCTTCTTCACGTACTTTTGAGAGGTTCATACTTTTAATATCTCTCGAAAGTGTAGCTTGTGTAACTTGAATATCATTATCGGCAAGAAGAGCTTGTAGCTCAGCTTGAGTATGAATCTTGTTTTTCGTTACAAGAGCTCGTATGAGTTGGTGTCGGTGTTCAGATTTATTCATAAAATGTTACTCCTTGTACTAGATACAGAAAGCGTGGACTGAACGAGATTGTCAGTCGGGTGGTAAGCGGTATTGTCACGTATGATGATTTCAAAGTCAGTAGTATAGGACTAAACGGAGAGAATCTCCCTCTTTTAATTTGTCACTAGTTGGGTGGAGATGAATTGGCTCTCTATCCGTTTATTTACATTGGTGTCCTCTACTAACAGTAAATCATTGAATTTAGGTAGCCTTTTGTCACGACTTGTTGTGAATTTATGCCAAATGGCAATTCACAGAGATTGTCCAACATGTGGTAGCGTGTATGATAGAGGGTTACACATGTTGGTTAGGGGGGTTAGTATCATTTGTCCAAGGTTCAGCAGCGGGGGTAGTATAATCTGTTCTTTGGACAGGATTTGATACCAAATTTCTGTTTCGTTAGACTATTCAAGTGGAGATTTTTCCATACTGAATGTCTGTTACATTATACCTTTTGACAAGGTAAGATAAGTGTAGACTGTTCAAGATCAACAGTCAGGTGGTAAGCGGTATTGTCACGTATGGTGATTTCAAAGTCAGTAGTATAAAGGACTAAACGAAGAGTATCTCCTTCTTTTAGCTTGTAAATAGTTGGTTGCAGTTCAAATTGGATATCCATCCATTCATCTGCAGTAATATCCTCTACCGACAGTAAATCATTTCTATTTTGTAAGTTGAGATAGCCTTTTGTCACGACGCGTTGTGCATTTTCGCGAAAAGGCAATTCGTTGAGATTTTCCAACATATGGTAGCGACCGTTGTCAATGGTTCTAGCACTTAAAACAGCTGGATAAGGTTGTAGGTAATTTTTCTGTCCAAATTCTAGCAGTTGGGCAGATAATAAACCCTTGTTTGTGCTGGATTTGATACGTAGATTGAGTTGAGCACGACCGTTCAAGTGAAGATCTTTAGTCACAGGAAGGTCAATAGTAATCTGATTAGCTTTTCCTTGGTAGAGTTCTGTATTGAAGGTCTGGTAGGTCTTACCATAACGCTCAAAATCCTGATCTGAGTACTGGTTTTCAATAACTTGCTCGCCTTGACCAAGTGCGAAGGTTTCAAAGTTCTTTTGGTCACCGAAATTATCAAGTGATAACCAAGTCTGAGGAACGGTATTATCCTGCCAGATAACAGTAGGAAGTTGGTATTCCGTTTCCTGTCCCAGTAATTTCTTAGTCAATAAGGCATTCATGGACTCACGGAAGTCAATAGACTGCCAGTTGTTCATATACACATGGGCGCCATTATGGAGAAAGAGGTGCTTGTTGATATTACTAGGAAGGGCATGGAACATCTGGTAAACATGAAGAGGTTTAACATTCCAATCCTGTGAACCATGAGTAAAGACAACCTCTGCCTTTACCTTATGGGCATTAAGCAGATAATTGCGGTCATGCCAAAATTGATTGTAGTCGCCAGACTTGCGATCCAGTTGCACTTTTACTTTTTCTAAGTCAGCTTGGTGAGCTTCATTACCACGGATATAGTCACCAGCCAAGAGATTACGAGAGTAGGTTAGTTCAGCAAGGGAGTCAAAGTCCTCACCTGGATAACCACCTGGGCTGGTCACCAGACCGTTTTCACGATAGTAGTTATACCAAGAGGAAATTCCTGCTTCAGCAATGATAACCTCTAAACCATCTACACCTGTAGTCGCAAGACCATTGGACATGGTACCTAGATAAGAAAGTCCAGTTGTGGCTACTTTTCCGTTTGACCAGTCAGCCTTGACTTGACGTTGGCGCGTGTGGTCAGTGAAGGCACGGCAACGACCATTAAGCCAATCGATGACATTTTTATAAGCCTCGATTTGCTGGTAGTCCCCGTTAGTCATGAAACCAGTAGAGTCTTTGGTACCAACACCTGAGACATAGAGATTAGCAAAACCTCGTGGAAGGAAGTAGTCGTTGAGAGTATAGCTAGCATTGATGTGCGTTAGCTTTTCCTCAGCTTCTGACACAAGCTCAGCTTGGTCATGAGGTTGGACGAGATTTAGTTGAGGTTCCTCTATCTCAATCTTGTGAGCAGGCTTAAGCTCAAGATTGCCCTCCATCTTGTAAAGAGCTTTGTCACTGGCATTGTCATTTGTTCCTTGATGATAGGGACTTGCTGTCATGATGGCAGGGATTTTCCCGTCATAACGAGGACGAATAATGCTGACCTTGACTAAGTCTGGTAGCCCTTTTCGGTCAGTATCGACACGAGACTCAACGTAAACGACTTCTCGAATGACATCATGGCTAGAAAAAGTAGCTAAACTCTTGCCGTTAAAGTAATGATAGTCATTATCCTCAGGAATCAGTCCATCGCTAACAAGTTGGTCGATAAGAGTATTTCCCTTTTTGGTGCGAGTATTAAGTAACTGATAGAGATTTTCAATCAAGTCACCATACACAATAGGAAAACCAGTCTCTTTACGAAAAACATCACTGTCTTCGAAGTCAACCAAATAAGAAAAGCCTAAAAGTTGAAAGGCCACAGTGTAGAAAATATCTGCAGTCAACACTTTGTCTGACTGAAGAAAAGTCAGTAAGTCAGTTTCTTTATCAACTGCTAAACTGGATAGAGGATAGGTGCTATCTTTATAATTAAAAGAGAAACGAATAAGAAACGCTTCGAGCATTTTTTTATTTGTAATATTGACTTGTAAATCAAACCCATACTTTTTTAATTCAAAGATAATTCTATCTCTAGGTAGCGCTAAATAGCTGAATTGATTAAAACGCATAAAAGCCTCCTACTTATGAAATATATTAAGGTTATTATATCAAAAAACAGAGAGAAAAGATACTATAAAAATTAATAGAAACTATAATAAATAAAAATAAGTATTTATAAAATAAACATGTGAAATGATAAGCTTAAATACAAAAATATTAGTGGTGCTGTTGGAAATCAGACAAGGATTGTCTAATTAACTATGATTTGAGCTATTAGATATTAAAGCATCAGTAATAGTGATAGAAATTTTAAGAAAATGGTATAATATAGTGAGAATGATAGAGGAGAAGTGTAAATTGATCGCACAACTAGATACAAAAACAGTCTATAGTTTTATGGAGAGTGTCATTTCAATCGACAAGTATGTGAGAGCAGCAAAAGACTATGGCTACACTCATCTGGCTATGATGGATATTGACAATCTTTACGGGGCTTTCGATTTTCTAGAGGTTACAAATAAATACGGCATTCATCCTTTGTTAGGGCTTGAAATGAATGTGCTTGTAGATGATAAGGATGTGAATTTGCGCTTTTTAGCTCTATCTAGTGTAGGCTATCAGCAGTTGATGAAGCTTTCAACAGCCAAGATGCAGGGGGAGAAAAGTTGGTCAGTTCTATCTCAGTATCTGGAGGATATTGCGGTAATTGTGCCTTATTTTGATGGATTGGAGTTGTTAAATCTTGGCTGTGATTACTATATAGGGGTTTACCCAGAAACACTGGCAAGCGAATTTTATCGTCCTATTTTGCCACTTTATCGGGTCAATACATTTGAAAGCAAGGATAGAGAAGTCCTGCAAGTATTAACAGCGATTAAAGAAAATCTACCACTTAGAGAAGTTCCCTTGCGTTCACGACAAGATGTCTTTATCTCAGCAACTTCTTTAGAGAAGCTATTCCAAGAACGTTTCCCGCAAGCCTTGGACAATTTAGAAAAGCTTATTTCAAGTATTTCTTATGACTTGGATACTAGTCTGAAACTGCCTCGTTTTAATCCAGCTAGACCAGCAGTAGAAGAGTTGAGAGAGCGTGCTGAGCTTGGACTTGCTCAGAAGGGTTTGACTAGTAAAGAATATCAAGACCGTCTAGACCAAGAATTGGCTGTTATTCATGATATGGGCTTTGATGACTATTTCTTGGTTGTTTGGGATTTATTGCGTTTTGGACGTTCGAATGGCTACTACATGGGAATGGGACGTGGTTCTGCAGTTGGTAGCTTGGTTTCCTATGCTTTGGATATCACAGGGATTGACCCAGTTCAGAAGAATCTGATTTTTGAACGTTTCCTCAATCGTGAACGCTATACCATGCCTGATATTGATATAGATATCCCTGATATTTATCGTCCAGATTTTATCAGATATGTTGGTAACAAATATGGTAGCAAACATGCTGCGCAAATCGTTACTTTTTCTACCTTTGGGGCTAAGCAAGCTTTACGTGATGTCTTGAAGCGCTTTGGTGTGCCAGAGTATGAATTATCTGCAATTACCAAGAAAATCAGTTTTCGTGACAATCTTAAGTCGGCCTATGAGGGCAATCTCCAGTTTCGTCAGCAAATCAATAGTAAGTTAGAATACCAAAAAGCCTTTGAAATTGCCTGCAAGATAGAGGGCTATCCAAGACAAACCTCGGTCCATGCGGCTGGTGTTGTGATTAGCGACCAAGATTTGACCAACTACATCCCTCTGAAGCATGGTGATGAAATTCCACTGACTCAGTACGATGCTCATGGTGTTGAAGCTAGTGGACTTTTGAAAATGGACTTTCTGGGATTGAGAAATCTGACCTTTGTCCAGAAGATGCAAGAGTTGCTTGCTGAAACAGAAGGTATTAATCTGAAAATTGAAGAAATTGATTTGGAAGACAAAGAAACGCTGGCTTTATTCGCTTCTGGGAATACAAAAGGTATCTTTCAATTTGAGCAACCTGGTGCCATTCGCTTGCTCAAACGTGTGCAACCAGTCTGTTTTGAAGATGTTGTAGCAACTACTTCTTTAAATCGTCCAGGTGCAAGTGACTATATCAATAATTTTGTGGCAAGAAAGCATGGTCAGGAAGAAGTGACTGTTCTGGATCCAGTACTGGAGGATATTTTGGCTCCAACCTACGGCATCATGCTCTATCAGGAGCAGGTTATGCAGGTTGCTCAGAGATTTGCTGGATTTAGCCTCGGAAAAGCCGATATTTTACGTCGGGCTATGGGGAAAAAGGATGCCTCTGCCATGCATGAAATGAGGGCTTCCTTTATTCAGGGAGCATTAAAAGCAAATCATACTGCGGAAAAGGCAGAGCAGGTCTTTGATGTCATGGAGAAGTTTGCAGGTTATGGTTTTAACAGGTCACACGCCTATGCCTACTCAGCCCTGGCCTTCCAGTTGGCCTATTTCAAAACGCATTATCCAGCCATTTTTTATCAGGTCATGCTGAATTCTTCCAACAGTGATTATCTGTCAGACGCTCTTGAAGCAGGCTTTGAAGTAGCACCTCTGTCCATCAATACCATTCCTTATCATGATAAAATTGCCAACAAGTCCCTCTATCTAGGTCTGAAGTCGATTAAGGGAGTCAGCAAGGATTTGGCGCTTTGGATTATTGAAAATAGACCCTATTCCAACATTGAAGATTTTATAGCTAAATTACCTGAGAATTATCTGAAACTTCCTCTGCTAGAACCTTTGGTAAAAGTTGGTCTTTTCGATTCATTTGAAAAAAATCGCCAAAAAGTATTTAATAATTTAGGTAATCTATTTGAATTTGTGAAAGAGTTAGGAAGCTTGTTTGGGGATACAATTTATAGCTGGAAGGAATCGGAAGATTGGACGGAACAAGAAAAATTCTATATGGAACAAGAGCATTTAGGGATAGGTGTCAGCAAACATCCCTTACAAACTATCGCAAGTAGAGCTATTTATCCGATTACACCAATCGGAAATTTATCAGAAAATAGCTACGCTATTATTTTGGTTGAAGTTCAGAAAATAAAAGTAATTCGTACCAAAAAGGGTGAAAATATGGCCTTTTTACAGGTGGATGATAGTAAGAAAAAATTGGATGTTACCCTCTTTTCAGATTTATATAGACAGGTTGGAAAAGAAGTAAGAGAGGGAGCTTTCTACTATATCAAAGGGAAAATCCAATCACGTGATGGTCGTCTGCAAATGATTGCACAAGAAATAAGAGCAGCAGTGGCTGAACGCTTTTGGATACAGGTAAAAAATCATGAATCGGATCAAGAAATTTCGAGAATTTTAGACCAGTATAAAGGCCCAATCCCAGTTATCATCAGGTATGAAGAGGAACAAAGAACGATTGTTTCTCCCCATCATTTTGTGACTAAATCCACTGAATTAGAAGAGAAATTAGGTGGAATCGTTATGAAAACGATTTATCGCTAAAATTACGGAAAATAGAAGAATTTTCCAATTAAATGTGATATAATCAGTAAGAATGTTAAAAGAAAAAGGAGCATAACCAATATGAAACGTATTGCTGTTTTGACTAGTGGTGGAGACGCCCCTGGTATGAACGCTGCCATCCGTGCAGTTGTTCGTCAAGCAATTTCAGAAGGAATGGAAGTATTTGGTATCTATGACGGATATGCTGGTATGGTTGCCGGTGAAATTCATCCCCTAGATGCAGCTTCAGTAGGAGACATCATTTCTCGTGGTGGTACTTTCCTTCACTCAGCTCGCTACCCAGAGTTCGCTCAACTTGAAGGGCAACTTAAAGGGATTGAGCAATTGAAAAAACACGGGATTGAAGGTGTAGTTGTTATCGGTGGTGACGGATCTTACCACGGTGCTATGCGTTTGACTGAACATGGATTCCCAGCTATCGGTCTTCCAGGTACAATCGATAACGATATCGTTGGTACTGACTTTACAATCGGTTTTGATACAGCGGTTACGACTGCTATGGACGCTATCGATAAGATTCGTGATACGTCATCAAGTCACCGTCGTACTTTTGTTATCGAAGTTATGGGACGTAACGCTGGTGATATCGCTCTTTGGGCTGGTATTGCAACTGGTGCTGATGAAATCATCATTCCTGAAGAAGGATTCAAGATGGAAGATATTGTAGCAAGTATCAAAGCTGGTTATGAGTGTGGTAAAAAACACAACATCATCGTCTTGGCAGAAGGTGTGATGTCAGCAGCTGAATTTGGTCAAAAACTAAAAGAAGCTGGAGATACAAGCGACCTTCGTGTAACAGAACTTGGACATATTCAACGTGGTGGTTCTCCAACTGCGCGTGACCGTGTTTTGGCATCACGTATGGGTGCTCATGCTGTTAAACTTCTTAAAGAAGGTATCGGTGGTGTTGCGGTTGGTATCCGTAACGAGAAAATGGTTGAAAACCCAATTCTTGGAACTGCAGAAGAAGGAGCATTGTTTAGCCTTACTGCAGATGGTAAGATTGTGGTTAACAACCCACATAAGGCTGACCTTGAGCTATCTAGCTTGAATAAGAGCTTGTCATAATTTATAATTTAGTTAATAAGACCAAAAAGGTCATATATAAAGGAGTCACAAAAATCATGAACAAACGTGTAAAAATCGTTGCAACTTTGGGACCTGCGGTTGAAATCCGTGGTGGTAAAAAATTCGGTGATGACGGATACTGGGGTGAAAAACTTGATGTTGAAGCTTCAGCTAAAAACATTGCTAAATTGATTGAAGCTGGTGCTAACACATTCCGTTTCAACTTCTCACACGGTGACCACCAAGAACAAGGTGACCGTATGGCAACTGTTAAACTTGCAGAAAAACTTGCGGGTAAAAAAGTTGGTTTCCTTCTTGATACAAAAGGACCAGAAATCCGTACTGAATTGTTTGAAGGAGATGCAAAAGAGTACTCTTACACAACTGGTGAAAAAATCCGTGTTGCTACTAAACAAGGAATCAAATCAACTCGTGATGTGATCGCATTGAACGTTGCTGGTGCTCTTGATATCTATGATGATGTTGAAGTTGGTCGTCAAGTTTTGGTTGACGATGGTAAACTTGGTCTTCGTGTAGTTGCTAAAGACGATGCAACTCGTGAATTTGAAGTTGAAGTTGAAAACGATGGCGTAATTGCTAAACAAAAAGGTGTTAACATCCCTAACACTAAAATTCCTTTCCCAGCTCTTGCTGAACGCGATAACGATGACATCCGCTTCGGTCTTGAACAAGGTATCAACTTCATCGCGATTTCATTCGTACGTACTGCAAAAGACGTTAACGAAGTTCGTGCAATCTGTAAAGAAACTGGTAACGGACACGTTCAATTGTTCGCTAAAATCGAAAACCAACAAGGTATCGACAACTTGGATGAAATCATCGAAGCTGCTGATGGTATCATGATCGCTCGTGGTGACATGGGTATCGAAGTACCATTCGAAATGGTTCCAGTTTACCAAAAAATGATTATCAAGAAAGTCAATGCTGCAGGTAAAGTTGTTATCACTGCAACAAACATGCTTGAAACAATGACTGAAAAACCACGTGCAACTCGTTCAGAAGTATCAGACGTATTTAACGCTGTTATCGATGGAACTGACGCTACAATGCTTTCAGGTGAGTCTGCAAACGGTAAATACCCACTTGAGTCAGTAACTACAATGGCTACAATCGATAAGAATGCTCAAACTCTTCTTAACGAATACGGACGCTTGAACTCAGATTCATTCGAACGTAACTCTAAGACAGAAGTAATGGCTTCAGCTGTTAAAGATGCTACTAACTCAATGGATATCAAATTGGTTGTAACACTTACTAAGACTGGACACACTGCACGTTTGATCTCTAAATACCGTCCAAATGCTGATATCTTGGCATTGACATTTGACGAATTGACAGAACGTGGATTGATGTTGAACTGGGGTGTTATCCCAATGTTGACAGATGCTCCATCATCAACTGACGATATGTTCGAAATCGCTGAACGTAAAGCAGTTGAAGCAGGTCTTGTACAATCTGGTGACGATATCGTTATCGTAGCTGGTGTACCAGTTGGAGAAGCTGTTCGTACAAACACAATGCGTATCCGTACAGTACGTTAATTAAAATAAAAAGAGCCTATCATATCAAGCTTTCTAGCCTATATGATGGGCTTTTTTGTGTCAGGGGGCAAAAAGGGGCAAAACTTTTTAAAAAAGGCCAGTTAATACAAATACGATTCAGCTAATATAATTGAAAATGATGGAAAAAAAGGTGAAATTATGGTATACTTTAACGTAGGACCTTTTTAGAAATTTTGAAAGAGTATTAAAAATTTAAAATGAGAAAAATTGTTATCAATGGTGGCTTGCCCCTGCAAGGTGAGATTACCATTAGTGGTGCAAAAAATAGTGTTGTAGCTTTGATTCCAGCTATTATCTTGGCAGATGATGTTGTGACTTTGGATTGTGTTCCAGATATTTCGGATGTGGCAAGTCTTGTCGAAATTATGGAACTGATGGGCGCTACCGTTAAGCGTTATGACGATGTGTTAGAGATTGATCCAAGAGGTGTTCAAAATATTCCAATGCCTTATGGGAAAATCAATAGTCTTCGTGCATCTTATTATTTTTATGGAAGTCTTTTAGGTCGCTTTGGGGAAGCTACAGTTGGTTTACCTGGAGGATGTGATTTGGGACCACGTCCTATTGACTTACATCTTAAGGCTTTTGAAGCAATGGGAGCTACTGTTAGCTACGAGGGAGATAATATGAAGTTATCTGCTAAAGATGTGGGACTTCATGGTGCAAGTATTTACATGGATACGGTTAGTGTAGGTGCGACGATTAATACAATGATTGCTGCGGTTAAAGCAAATGGTCGTACTATTATTGAAAATGCAGCCCGAGAACCTGAGATTATTGATGTTGCCACTCTCTTGAATAATATGGGTGCCCATATCCGTGGTGCAGGAACTAATATCATCATTATTGATGGTGTTGACAGCTTACATGGAACGCGTCATCAGGTGATTCCAGACCGTATTGAAGCGGGAACATATATTTCCTTAGCTGCTGCAGTCGGTAAGGGAATTCGTATCAATAATGTATTATACGAACACTTAGAAGGATTCATCGCTAAGTTGGAAGAAATGGGAGTTCGAATGACTGTATCTGAAGACAGCATTTTTGTTGAGGAACAGTCTAATTTGAAAGCAATCAATATTAAGACAGCTCCTTATCCAGGTTTTGCTACTGACTTGCAACAACCAATTACTCCTCTTTTGTTAACAGCAGAGGGGCGTGGAACCATTATTGATACCATTTATGAGAAACGTGTAAACCATGTTTTTGAACTAGCAAAGATGGACGCGGATATTACGACTACAAACGACCATATTTTATATACTGGTGGACGTAGTTTACGTGGTGCAAATGTAAAAGCTACTGATCTTAGAGCTGGGGCAGCACTTGTCATTGCTGGTTTGATGGCTGAAGGTAAAACTGAAATCACAAATATTGAGTTCATCTTACGTGGTTATTCAGATATTATTGAAAAATTACGTAATCTAGGAGCGGATATTACACTTGTTGAAGAATAAACCGTAGAGGTGTTTATGAATATTTGGACCAAATTAGCAATGTTTTCTTTTTTTGAAACGGATCGCTTGTATTTGCGTCCTTTCTTTTTTAGTGATAGCCAGGACTTCCACGAGATAGCTTCAAATCCAGAAAATTTACAATTCATTTTTCCAAGTCAAGCTAGTTTGGAAGAGAGTCAATATGCACTGGCCAATTATTTTATGAAGTCTCCTTTAGGTGTATGGGCTATTTGTGACAAGAAAACTGAAAAAATGATTGGTTCAATTAAGTTTGAAAAGCTAGATGAAATTAAAAAAGAAGCAGAACTTGGTTATTTTTTGAGAACAGATTTTTGGTCGCAAGGATTTATGACAGAGGTTGTTAGAAAAATTTGTCAGCTTTCTTTTGAGGAGTTTGGCTTAAAACAATTAGTCATCGTTACTCACCTTGAAAATGAAGCTAGCCAAAGGGTTGCTCTTAAGTCTGGATTCCGTTTGTTCCGTCAGTTTAAAGGAAGTGATCGCTATACAAGGAAAATGCGAGATTATCTTGAGTTTCGCTTTGTAAAGGGAGAAATCAATGAGTAAACACCAAGAAATTCTAAGTTATTTGGAGGAATTACCAGTAGGTAAAAGAGTCAGTGTTCGTAGCATTTCCAACCATCTAGGAGTCAGTGATGGAACGGCCTATCGGGCTATCAAGGAAGCTGAAAACCGTGGAATTGTGGAGACTCGTCCTAGAAGTGGTACGATTCGTGTTAAATCTCAGAAAGTTGCTATCGAAAGATTAACATTTGCAGAAATTGCAGAAGTAACTTCTTCTGAGGTTCTAGCTGGGCAAGAAGGTTTAGAGAGAGAATTTAGTAAGTTTTCAATCGGTGCCATGACTGAACAAAATATCTTGTCCTACCTTCACGATGGGGGGCTCTTGATTGTCGGAGACCGTACTCGTATCCAATTACTAGCGCTGGAAAATGAAAATGCAGTTTTGGTTACAGGTGGTTTTCATGTTCATGATGATGTTCTTAAACTGGCCAATCAAAAAGGAATTCCTGTTTTAAGAAGCAAGCATGATACTTTTACCGTCGCGACTATGATCAATAAAGCCTTGTCAAATGTTCAAATCAAGACTGATATTCTGACAGTTGAGAAACTTTATCGTCCGAGTCATGAGTATGGTTTTCTGAGAGAAACCGACACAGTCAAAGATTATTTGGACTTAGTTCGTAAGAATCGTAGCAGTCGTTTCCCGGTTATCAATCAACACCAGGTTGTTGTTGGAGTTGTAACCATGAGAGACGCTGGTGATAAGTCACCAAGCACCACAATTGACAAGGTCATGTCGCGTAGTCTATTTTTAGTTGGATTATCGACAAATATTGCCAATGTGAGTCAACGGATGATTGCTGAAGACTTTGAAATGGTACCGGTTGTTCGGAATAATCAAACCTTGCTTGGAGTTGTGACAAGACGAGATGTCATGGAGAAGATGAGTCGTTCCCAAGTTTCGGCTCTACCAACATTTTCTGAGCAGATTGGTCAAAAACTTTCTTATCACCATGATGAAGTCGTCATTACAGTTGAGCCCTTTATGCTTGAAAAAAATGGTGTTTTAGCTAACGGTGTATTGGCAGAAATCTTGACTCATATGACCCAAGATTTAGTTGTGAATAGCGGGCGCAATCTCATTATCGAGCAGATGCTGATTTACTTTTTGCAGGCTGTTCAGATTGATGATATATTGCGTATTCAAGCACGTATTATCCATCATACGAGAAGATCAGCTATTATTGACTACGATATTTATCACGGTCATCAGATTGTTTCAAAAGCAAATGTGACTGTTAAAATTAATTAGAAACTAGGAGAAAAAATGATAACATTAAAATCAGCTCGTGAAATCGAAGCTATGGATAAAGCCGGTGATTTCCTTGCAAGTATTCATATCGGCTTACGTGATTTGATTAAGCCTGGCGTAGATATGTGGGAAGTTGAAGAGTATGTTCGCCGTCGTTGTAAAGAAGAAAATTTCCTTCCGCTTCAGATTGGGGTTGACGGTGCCATGATGGACTATCCTTATGCTACCTGCTGCTCTCTTAACGATGAAGTAGCCCACGCTTTTCCTCGCCACTATATCTTGAAAGATGGTGATTTGCTCAAGGTTGATATGGTTTTGGGAGGTCCTATTGCTAAATCTGATTTGAATGTCTCAAAATTGAACTTCAACAATGTCGAGCAAATGAAAAAATACACTCAGAGCTATTCTGGTGGTCTAGCAGACTCATGTTGGGCTTACGCCGTAGGTACACCGTCCGAAGAAGTGAAAAACTTGATGGACGTAACTAAAGAAGCTATGTACAAGGGGATTGAGCAGGCTGTTGTTGGAAATCGTATCGGTGATATCGGTGCGGCTATTCAAGAATACGCTGAAAGCCGTGGTTACGGTGTAGTGCGTGATTTGGTTGGACATGGTGTTGGTCCAACAATGCATGAGGAACCAATGGTTCCAAACTACGGTATTGCAGGCCGTGGACTCCGTCTCCGTGAAGGAATGGTACTAACCATTGAACCCATGATCAATACTGGAGATTGGGAAATTGATACAGATATGAAGACCGGTTGGGCGCATAAAACCATCGACGGTGGCCTATCTTGTCAATATGAACACCAATTCGTGATTACTAAAGATGGTCCGGTAATCTTGACTAGCCAAGGTGAAGAAGGAACTTATTAATAAAAAGTGAAAAGACTACTGGAAGTTTATTTTGAAAAATTCAGTAGATCTTTTCATATAAAATAAACGCATTGTATTGATGTTTTCAGGCTTTTGAAGACAATAAAAATAGGCTCCATAATATCTGTAGGAGACTTATCTACAGCTATTATGGAGCTTTTTTCTTATGCTCAGAATGGCAATTTCCCAGCGAAAGCACCTAATTTTTTCTTAGTCGTTTCATCGATTTGTTCAAGAGCTGAGTTGATAGCTTGAACAGTCATATCTGAAAGAGTTTCAAGATCTTCTGGGTCAACGACAGCTGGATTGAAGTCAATGCTGACAACTTTTTTGTCACCAGTTAAGGTCGCTTGGACAAGGTCTTGAGCAGATTTGCCGACAAATTGCATAGCCGCAAGTTCAGCTTGACTTTGTTCCATTTGTTTTTGAAGTTTTTGCGCTTGGCGCATCATGTTTTGCATGTTCATCATGGTGATATATAGTTTCCTTTTCCAATTATTTTCCTTTTTATTTTATCAATTTTGAGGTTAAAAGTCTATTATTAGTATAAATTACTCAACATTAAATTGTCTGAAAATTTATTGAAAAATGAGTGAAAACATGGTATAATGAAACGTAAAATTAATTCAGGTTTCCTGAACCAATAGGAGTACACAATGAAAAAACTAGGTTTTGTCCTTTTATCTTCAGCCTTGCTATTAACAGCTTGTGCTAACAACCAATCTAAGCCAAGCAATACGAGTGATTCGTCTAAGGTGACAGCCTTGTCTGAAGACAAGCAGAAAATGCTTGATAAGGCCACAGCTGACTATAAGACTTTTGTGCAAGAGCAAATCGATAAACTGTTGACAGATACGGAAGTGTTTGTCAAACTTTTGAAAGAAGGAAAACTAGAAGAAGCTAAGAAGGTTTATCCATTGATTCGTATGTCTTATGAGCGTTCAGAACCGATTGCCGAGAGTTTTGGTGAGTCAGATGTCAAGATTGACTTCCGTTTGGCAGACTACATGGACGAAAACAAGACAGAAGAAGGATGGTCAGGTTTCCACCGTATTGAGCGTATCCTTTGGGAAGACAATACCACTAAAGGAACTGAAAGCTATGGCGATCAGTTGGTCAATGATATCAAGGAATTGAAAGCCAAGATTGCAACTGTGGATGTGGACTACAAGGTTATGTTGACTGGGGCGGTTGACTTGCTCAATGAAGTAGCGACAAGCAAGATTACAGGGGAAGAGGAAATTTATTCTCATACAGACTTGTATGACTTCCGTGCCAATATCGAGGGAGCTGAGAAGATTTTCCAACTCTTTAAACCTTTGCTTGAAAAATCAGACGCTAATCTAGTTAAAGAATTGGAAGCAGATTTCAAGTCTGTTAATAGTTTGTTGGACAAACACATGACCGACAAGGAACACTACAAGCTTTATACAGATTTGACAAAAGAAGACACCAAAGAATTGTCAGAAGCTGTGACAAAACTTGGTGAACCTCTATCGCAAATGGGTAAATTTCTTAGTGGAGAGTAAGAGTCATGACTGAAAAAGACGAAAAGTTTTTTGAGAAGAAAATGGACCGTCGAGAATTTCTAAAAAAAGCAGGGATTGGAGGGGCTGGTTTAGCGCTAGGACTCTCTGGTGCTTCTGCTTTTTTCGCACCTAAGCTAGGAAGTCAGGAAAAAATCTCGTACGGAAATGAAAAAATTGCTTTTTATGGCAAGCATCAAGCTGGGATTAGTACGCCCATGCAAAAGAATATCTATTTTGTTGTCTTGGACCTACATACGACGGATAGAGATAAGATTATCCAACTATTCAAGGATTGGACGGATTATAGTGCCAAGTTGGTTGAAGGGGAACTGGTCAAAAAAGATGGCCAGAATGCTCTCTTGCCTCCAAGCGATACTGGTGAGACAGTCGGGCTTAACCCTCATCGTCTAACGCTGACTTTTGGTGTGTCTGCAAGTTTCTTGAAAAAGATGAACTTGGAGAACAAGCGTCCTCAAGTGTTCAGGGATTTACCGCCTTTTCCTAAGGAGCAATTGCGTGAAAAATATACTGGTGGGGATATTGTGATTCAGGCTTGTGCAGATGATGAGCAGGTTGCCTTTCATGCCATTCGCAATCTCATCCGTAAGGGAAGAAATGCAGTGACCCTTCGTTGGAGTCAGTCTGGATTTGCAGCTATCGGAGATCGAATGGAGACTCCGCGTAACCTCTTTGGTTTTAAAGATGGAACAGCAAATCCAACCAAGGAGCAAGACTTTGACCGCGTTATCTGGGCTGATAGTAAGGACTGGATGGAAAATGGTTCTTATATGGCAGTGCGTCGGATTCAGATGTTTTTAGAGACCTGGGACCGCACTAGTCTTGAAGAACAAGAAAATACTTTTGGTCGTTACAAGGAAAGTGGTGCCCCCTTTGGTAAGAAGAACGAGTTTGATGAAGTGGATTTGAGTCTTTTGCCAGATGATTCGCATGTTCGTTTAGCCAAGGAAGTGGACAAGCCCCTTTTACGTCGTTCTTATTCTTACTCAGATGGGATTGATGAAAAGACTGGCCAGTTTGATACGGGTCTGCTCTTCATTTCTTTCCAGAAGGATCCTGATAACTTTGTCAAGGTTCAAACCAATCTAGGTGCTACTGATAAGATGAATGAATATATCACTCACATCGGTAGTGGACTCTTTGCTTGCTTTGGTGGTGTGGAGAAAGGAGGCTACATTGGTCAGAAATTATTGGAAGGCTAGAAGCTGGTTCTTGGTTTTAGCTTTGTTATTTTTAATTCTTTCCCCAGTAGGTGCCCAAGAGAGTCTAAGTTCTTACTTTGTGAAAATCACAGATGCGTCCAAAGCGGTTAAAAATGGCAATCAGTCTGAAGCACAGAAACTCGTTGCAGAGATGGCATCAGACTTTGAAAGAGTAAAAGACAGTAATTCTGAGGCTGGTAAAGTCGTTAAGGAAAAGTTAGTACAATCAGGAGAGATTACTGAAGACAAACTCACTCAACTTTCTTCAGCCTTATTAGCCTTTGAAAAAGAACAAAATCCTGTTGACTTAGATGCGGAAAAGGAAAAATTGGTGAACCGTCTAAGTCCTCGTTTTGAAGCATTGGAGCAGGCCATTGCCTCCAAAGATTTGGAAAAAGTGCGAGAAGCCTTTAAGAAAATGAATTCCACTTGGACTATCAATGAAAGTGTGGTTCGTGACAATAGTACGGCCCATTATGGACGTGTTGAAACAGCTATTTCCTTCCTACGTAGTAGCATGGAAACCGAGCCTACAGATTTTAACTCGATCCAGACTTCCTTTGAGGACTTAAAAAAGGCTATTGATGATTTTGTAAGCGGAAAAGAAGTAGTAGCAACATCTTCTGATTTGAGTCTCAAAGACGGCATTGCCCTTTTGAAGAAGGCTTTGGAACAATTCCAAGCTGGTGACCAAGCATCAGGAGCAGCCAATATGAAGGAATTCATCACTATCTGGCCAACGATTGAGGGTTCTGTTAGCACGACCAATCCATCCCTCTATATTAGAGTGGAGAGTGAAAGCCCTGTGATTATGGTCAAGGGAAGTGAGAAGGACTACCAAGAAAAATTAGAAAAACTGATTGCAGATTTATCACAGATTGATACTAGCGCACGTTACAATGCCTTTGATGCCATGCTGATCCTCTTGAGAGAAGGAGTAGAAGCTCTCTTAATCGTTATGACCTTGGTAACGACCTTGAAAGCAGCCAAGTTGCGAAAAGGCCTCAAGTGGGTTTATGGTGGTGCTATCACAGGAATCATGGCCAGTCTGGTCATTGCTTTCATCCTGCAAATTGCCTTTCCAGCAGTTACATCAGGCTCCAATCGTGAAATCATCGAAGGAGCAGTTGGGATTTTTGCAGTTGCTATGATGATTGTGATTGGAATCTGGCTCCACAGCAAATCTTCTGTCAAAAAATGGAATGCCTTTATGGAGTCGCAAATGGAAACAGTGACTAAAACAGGTTCTTTCATTTCCATGTTTGCCCTCAGTTTTCTAGCTGTTTTCCGTGAGGGAGCAGAAACCATTCTTTTTTATGTTGGGATTTTACCAAGAATTTCCAGTTTTGAATTTGTCTTGGGAATTTCACTTGCCTTGCTGGTTCTGGTAGTTATTGCCATCGTGATGAACAAGGCCAGTCAATTCTTTCTGCCACATAAGGTCTTCTTTATCCTGACTTGGATGATTTATGCTCTGGCTTTCAAGATGCTTGGGGTTAGTGTCCATGCTCTTCAGTTGAACAATATGGCACCTAACCACTTGCTGACAGGATTTCCAACAATCGATCTGCTTGGAATTTATCCAAGTTGGGAAGGTTTGGTTAGCCAGCTAATATTTGTTGTTATCGTTTTGATTGTCACTTTCAGACAGGGTGAAAAATAGATGGATAGAAAAGAATTGACAATCGTTGAACATCTGGTAGAATTTAGAAAGAGATTATTGGCAGTAGTCATTTGTTTCTTTTTGGTATTCTGTGTTTCTCTGCTTTTTGCAGACCAGATTTACCAGTATGTGACCCAATCTTTTCAGCAAAAGTTGATTGTTTTAGGTCCTAATGATATTTTATGGATATACATACGTTTGGCTAGTCTGATGGCCTTTACCATCACCCTACCTTATACAGTTTATCATATTTGGTCTTTCATCAAACCTGGTTTAAGAAAGGAAGAAGCTAGAGCAATTTTTGCCTATATTCCAGCTAGTTTCCTTTGTTTTCTAGTTGGACTGGCTTTTGGTTTTTACTTTGTAACACCAGCCTTACTTCAGGTTTTATTAGGGCTAGGAGAAGGACTATTTGAAACACAGTTAACAGCTCAAAATTATCTGTCCTTTGTTTTTCAAACGACCTTGCCCTTGGCTCTGATTTTTGAATTGCCAGTTATCATTGCCTTTTTGACGTCAATTGGACTCATTGGACCAGAATTATTGATTGCTTATCGTCGATATGCTTATTTTATTTTATTGGTACTCGCAGTCATCTTGACACCAGCTGACTTTGTCAGCGATTTGGCAATGACTGCCCCCTTGATATTACTCTATGAATTGAGTATTGCTATCATCAAACACATTATGAAACGCAAGCAGAAAGGAGAGAGAAATGGGAATCTTACGTGATATCGGAGCACCAGGATTAATTATCATCGTTTTAGGAGCTCTCTTGATTTTTGGACCAAAGCGATTGCCTGAACTAGGAGAGTCAATCGGTAAAATGCTGTCTGAATTTAAAAAAGCAGTTAAAGGAACTGAAAATCAAGATAAGAAAGATTAAGACTGGTGAGTTTTACTAAAAATAAGAAGTTAGGAAGTGTGTCTCTATTGGACATTTATCATTTCCTAGCTTTTTCTTGTATTAAGAAAATATAAATTTAAGCTTTCTTTAAGAAAACTATATTATTCTGAAGAACTCTAAAATTTCACAGCCATTTATTAGTAATGACTATTGAATTCCTAGTCACTACTAGAAATGGACTAGTTTCTTTGAATAATGGAACTGCTTAATCCTCCTATTCTAGAACGGGATGACTAGTATTTCTTTTATGATAGGAGTAGATTGTGGTATAATAGAGAGAATAAGTTTTTTTAGTAAGACAAAGGAGAAAATAGATGATTTATGCAGGAATTCTTGCCGGTGGAACTGGCACACGTATGGGAATCAGTAATTTGCCAAAACAATTTTTAGAGCTAGGTGATCGACCTATTTTGATTCATACAATTGAAAAATTTGTCTTGGAACCAAGTATTGAAAAAATTGTGGTTGGGGTTCATGGAGACTGGGTTTCCCATGCAGAGGATCTTGTAGATAAATATCTACCTCTTCATAAGGACCGTATCATCATTACAAAAGGTGGTGCTGACCGCAATACGAGTATTGAAAAAATCATTGAAGCCATTGATGCTTATCGTCCGCTTACGCCAGAGGATATCGTTGTTACACACGATTCTGTTCGTCCATTTATTACGCTTCGCATGATTCAGGACAATATCAAACTTGCTCAAAATCATGACGCAGTAGACACAGTGGTAGAAGCGGTTGATACTATCGTTGAAAGTACTAACAGTCAATTTATTACAGATATTCCAAATCGTGCTCACCTCTATCAAGGACAAACACCTCAAACATTCCGTTGCAAGGACTTCATGGATCTTTACGGTTCTCTCTCTGCCGAAGAGAAAGAAATCTTAACAGATGCATGTAAAATCTTTGTAATCAAAGGAAAAGATGTAGCCTTGGCTAAGGGTGAATATTCAAATCTGAAAATTACTACAGTAACAGATTTGAAGATTGCAAAAAGCATGATTGAGGAAGAGTAATAAAATGATTAATCAAATTTACCAACTAACAAAGCCTAAGTTTATCAATGTCAAATATCAGGAAGAGGCTATTGACCAAGAGAATCATATCCTCATCCGCCCTAATTATATGGCGGTCTGTCATGCGGATCAGCGTTACTACCAAGGAAAACGTGATCCGAAGATTTTGAATAAAAAACTTCCAATGGCAATGATTCACGAGTCATGTGGAACCGTTATTTCTGACCCGACAGGAACCTACGAGGTTGGTCAAAAAGTTGTTATGATTCCCAATCAGCCTCCTATGGAGAGTGATGAAGAATTCTATGAAAACTACATGACAGGGACCCATTTCTTGTCTAGTGGATTTGATGGCTTTATGCGAGAGTTTGTTTCTCTCCCTAAAGACCGTGTGGTGGCTTATGATGCTATTGAAGATACGGTTGCAGCGATTACAGAGTTTGTCAGTGTCGGTATGCATGCCATGAATCGTCTATTGACTCTTGCTCATAGCAAGCGGGATCGAATCGCCGTCATCGGAGATGGAAGTTTAGCTTTTGTGGTTGCCAATATTATCAACTATACTCTACCAGAAGCAGAGATTGTGGTTATTGGTCGTCATTGGGAAAAGTTGGAACTCTTCTCTTTTGCCAAGGAATGCTATATTACTGATAATATTCCTGAAGATTTGGCCTTTGACCATGCTTTTGAGTGTTGTGGTGGTGATGGTACTGGACCAGCTATTAATGACTTGATTCGCTACATTCGTCCTCAGGGAACGATTCTCATGATGGGAGTTAGTGAGTATAAAGTCAATCTCAATACACGCGATGCCTTAGAAAAAGGTTTGCTCTTGGTTGGTTCCTCTCGTTCTGGTCGCATCGATTTTGGAAATGCAATCCAAATGATGGAAGTCAAGAAATTTGCCAATCGTCTTAAAAATATCCTTTATCTAGAAGAACCTGTAAGAGAAATTAAAGATATTCACCGTGTCTTTGCGACCGATTTAAACACAGCCTTTAAAACAGTGTTTAAGTGGGAAGTATAGGTGCTGGAGGTTAATTGTGGAGAAAATCATTAAAGAAAAAATTTCTTCCTTACTTAGTCAAGAAGAGGAAGTCCTCAGTGTTGAACAACTGGGGGGAATGACCAATCAAAACTATTTGGCCAAAACAACAAATAAGCAATACATTGTTAAGTTTTTTGGTAAAGGGACAGAAAAGCTGATCAATCGTCAAGATGAAAAGTATAATCTTGAACTACTAAAGGATTTAGACTTAGATGTAAAAAATTATCTTTTTGATATTGAAGCTGGTATCAAAGTTAATGAGTATATCGAATCTGCGATTACGCTGGATTCAACGTCGATCAAGACCAAATTTGATAAAATTGCTCCAATATTACAAACTATTCATGCTTCTGGCAAGGAATTAAGAGGAGAATTTGCTCCGTTTGAAGAAATCAAAAAATACGAATCCTTGATTGAAGAGAAAATCCCTTATGCCAACTATGAAGCAGTTAGAGAAGAAGTCTTCTCTTTAGAGAAAAGACTGGCTGACTTAGGTGTTGACAGAAAATCTTGTCATATCGATTTGGTGCCTGAAAACTTTATCGAATCACCTCAAGGACGACTTTATCTAATTGACTGGGAATATTCATCAATGAACGATCCAATGTGGGATTTGGCTGCCCTCTTTTTAGAGTCCGAATTCACTCACCAAGAGGAAGAAGCTTTCTTATCTCACTATGAGAGTGAACAAACACCTGTCTCTCGTGAAAAGATTGCCATTTATAAAATTTTGCAAGATGCTATTTGGAGTCTATGGACAGTCTATAAGGAAGAGCAAGGTGCAGATTTTGGTGATTATGGTGTGAATCGTTACCAAAGAGCTGTTAAAGGTCTAGCTTATTATGGAGGTTCTGATGAAAAATAAAAATGGAGTTTCTTTTGGTCTACTCTCAGGTATTTTCTGGGGGTTAGGTCTAACGATCAGTGCTTATATCTTTTCGATTTTTACAGATTTGTCACCCTTTGTGGTAGCCGCTGCTCATGATTTCTTGAGTATCTTTATCTTACTAGCTTTTCTCTTGGTAAAAGAAGGAAAAGTTCGTCTCTCAATTTTCTTAAATATTCGCAATGTTAGTGTTATCATCGGAGCCTTACTAGCAGGCCCTATCGGTATGCAGGCCAATCTTTATGCAGTTAAGTATATCGGAAGTTCTTTAGCTTCATCTGTATCAGCTATTTACCCTGCGATTTCAGTTTTATTGGCTTTCTTCTTTTTGAAGCACAAGATTTCGAAAAATACTGTGTTTGGGATTATCTTGATTATTGCAGGAATTATTGCCCAGACCTATAAGGTTGAACAGGTCAATTCCTTCTACATTGGGATTCTCTGTGCTTTGGTTTGTGCCATTGCATGGGGGAGTGAAAGTGTCCTTAGCTCTTTTGCTATGGAAAGTGAATTAAGTGAAATCGAAGCCCTCTTAATCCGTCAAGTGACTTCATTCTTGTCCTATCTTGTGATTGTGCTCTTCTCTCATCAGTCATTTGCAGAAGTAGCTAATGGACAATTGTTAGGTCTTATGATTGTCTTTGCAGCCTTTGATATGATTTCCTACTTGGCTTATTATATCGCTATCAATCGCTTACAACCAGCCAAGGCTACAGGCTTGAACGTGAGCTATGTAGTCTGGACTGTCTTGTTTGCAGTTATTTTCTTGGGTGCACCACTAGATATGCTGACAATTATTACGTCACTTGTCGTCATTGCTGGAGTTTATATTATTATTAAAGAATAAAGGAGATTCGTGTGAAAGCCATCATCTTAGCAGCGGGATTGGGAACTCGCTTGCGTCCTATGACTGAAAATACCCCTAAAGCCTTGGTTAAGGTTAATCAAAAACCTTTGATTGAATACCAAATTGAGTTTTTAAAAGAAAAAGGTATCCATGATATCATCATCATTGTTGGTTACCTTAAAGAACAATTTGATTACTTAAAAGAAAAATATGGTGTTCGCCTCGTTTTCAATGATAAATACGCTGACTACAATAACTTTTACTCTCTCTATCTTGTAAAAGAAGAATTAGCTAACAGTTACGTTATCGATGCCGATAATTATCTCTTTAAAAATATGTTCCGCAATGATTTGACACGTTCTACTTATTTTAGTGTTTATCGTGAAGATTGTACCAACGAATGGTTCTTGGTCTATGGAGATGACTACAAGGTTCAAGACATTATTGTTGATAGCAAAGCTGGTCGTATCCTGAGTGGTGTATCCTTCTGGGATGCTCCAACTGCAGAAAAGATTGTCAGCTTTATCGACAAGGCTTATGCAAGTGGTGAATTTGTTGACCTCTATTGGGATAATATGGTTAAGGATAATATCAAAGAACTAGATGTCTATGTTGAAGAATTAGAAGGCAACAGCATCTATGAAATTGACAGTGTCCAAGATTATCATAAATTGGAAGAAATTCTTAAAAATGAAAATTAAAGATTCCAACATCTGACTAAAATAGTCGGATGTTTTTTGATTTTTTACGAATAAATAGATGAGTAGAAAAAGAAATGGAGCTATTTATGAAAATCACAAATTATGAAATCTATAAGTTAAAAAAATCAGGTTTGACCAATCAACAAATTTTGAAAGTTCTAGAATACGGTGAAAATGTTGATCAAGAACTGTTGTTAGGTGATATTGCAGATATATCAGGTTGCCGAAATCCAGCTGTCTTTATGGAACGTTATTTTCAGATAGACGATAAGCATTTGGAGAAGGAGTTTCAAAAATTTCCATCTTTCTCTATTTTAGATGACTGTTACCCTTGGGATTTGAGTGAAATATACGATGCACCTGTGCTTTTATTTTATAAGGGCAATCTTGAACTCTTGAAATTTCCTAAGGTAGCGGTTGTGGGGAGTCGTGCTTGTAGCAAACAGGGAGCTAAGTCAGTTGAAAAAGTCATTCAAGGCTTGGAAAATGAACTGGTTATCGTCAGTGGATTAGCCAAGGGCATTGACACAGCAGCTCATATGGCAGCTCTTCAGAATGGCGGAAAAACCATTGCAGTGATTGGAACAGGTCTGGATGTATTTTATCCTAAAGCCAATAAACGTTTGCAAGACTACATCAGCAATGACCATCTGGTTCTCAGTGAGTATGGACCTGGCGAACAACCTCTGAAATTTCATTTTCCTGCCCGTAATCGCATCATTGCTGGACTTTGCCGTGGTGTGATTGTAGCAGAGGCTAAGATGCGCTCAGGTAGTCTTATTACCTGTGAGCGAGCAATGGAAGAAGGGCGCGATGTCTTTGCTATTCCAGGTAGCATTTTAGATGGATTATCAGACGGTTGCCATCATTTGATCCAAGAAGGGGCAAAATTGGTCACAAGTGGGCAGGATGTTCTTGCGGAATTTGAATTTTAAGACGAAATTTCGCTTACTGGACAAACTTTTCTTCTATATATAGGAGCTAAGTCTTGACAGTTATGGCAAAATGGTTTACACTTTATAAAGTTTATTACTTTGAAAAGGTGTGATACTGTGGCTACGGCAACAAAAAAGAAAAAATCAACAGTTAAAAAAAATCTAGTAATCGTGGAGTCGCCTGCTAAGGCGAAAACGATTGAAAAATATCTAGGCAGAAATTACAAGGTTTTAGCCAGTGTCGGGCATATTCGGGATTTGAAGAAATCCAGTATGTCCGTTGATATTGAAAATAATTATGAACCGCAATATATCAATATCCGAGGAAAAGGTCCTCTCATTAATGACTTGAAAAAAGAAGCTAAAAAAGCTAATAAAGTCTTTCTGGCGAGTGACCCGGACCGTGAAGGAGAAGCGATTTCTTGGCATTTGGCCCATATCCTCAACTTGGATGAAAATGATGCCAACCGTGTGGTCTTCAATGAAATCACCAAGGACGCAGTCAAAAATGCATTTAAAGAACCACGCAAGATTGATATGGACTTGGTTGATGCCCAACAGGCTCGTCGTGTCTTGGACCGCTTGGTAGGCTATTCGATTTCGCCTATTTTATGGAAAAAGGTTAAGAAGGGCTTGTCAGCAGGGCGAGTACAGTCTATTGCCCTTAAACTTATCATTGACCGTGAGAATGAAATCAATGCTTTCCAGCCAGAGGAATACTGGACAATTGATGGCGTCTTTAAAAAGGAAACCAAGCAATTCCAGGCTTCCTTCTATGGAGTAGATGGTAAAAAGCTGAAACTGACTAGCAATGACGAAGTTAAGGAAGTATTGTCTCGTCTGACTAGTAAAGACTTTTCAGTGGATCAGGTAGATAAGAAAGAGCGCAAACGCAATGCTCCTTTACCTTATACTACTTCATCTATGCAGATGGATGCTGCCAATAAAATCAATTTCCGTACTCGAAAAACCATGATGGTTGCCCAACAGCTCTATGAAGGAATTAATATCGGTTCTGGTGTCCAAGGTTTGATTACCTATATGCGTACCGATTCGACTCGTATCAGTCCAGTAGCGCAGAACGAAGCAGCAAGTTTCATTACGGACCGTTTTGGTAGCAAGTATTCTAAGCATGGTAGCAAGGTCAAAAATGCTTCTGGAGCTCAGGATGCCCACGAGGCAATTCGTCCGTCTAGCGTCTTCAATACACCGGAAAGCATCGCTAAGTATCTGGACAAGGATCAGCTTAAGCTTTATACCCTTATCTGGAATCGTTTTGTGGCGAGCCAGATGACAGCTGCAGTCTTTGATACCATGGCTGTTAAATTGTCTCAAAATGGGGTCCAATTTGCTGCTAATGGTAGTCAGGTTAAGTTTGATGGTTATCTTGCTATTTATAACGATTCTGACAAGAATAAGATGTTACCAGATATGACTGTTGGAGATATGGTCAAGCAGGTCAATAGCAAACCAGAGCAACATTTCACACAACCGCCTGCTCGCTATTCTGAAGCGACCTTGATCAAGACCTTGGAGGAAAATGGGGTTGGACGTCCATCAACCTATGCACCAACCATTGAAACCATTCAGAAACGTTACTATGTTCGCCTTGCAGCCAAACGTTTTGAACCAACAGAGTTGGGAGAAATTGTTAACAAGCTCATCGTTGAATATTTCCCAGATATCGTAAACGTGACCTTTACAGCTGAAATGGAAGGCAAACTGGATGATGTCGAAGTTGGGAAAGAGCAGTGGCAACGTGTCATTGATGCCTTTTACAAACCATTCTCTAAAGAAGTTGCCAAGGCTGAAGAAGAAATGGAAAAAATCCAAATCAAGGATGAACCAGCTGGATTTGACTGTGAAGTGTGTGGCAGTCCAATGGTCATTAAACTTGGTCGTTTTGGTAAGTTCTACGCTTGTAGCAATTTCCCAGATTGCCGTCATACCCAAGCAATCGTGAAAGAAATCGGTGTTGAGTGTCCAAGTTGTCATCAGGGACAAATCATTGAACGTAAAACCAAGCGTAACCGCCTCTTCTATGGTTGCAATCGCTATCCAGACTGTGAATTTACTTCTTGGGACAAGCCTGTTGGTCGTGACTGTCCAAAATGTGGCAACTTCCTCATGGAGAAAAAAGTTCGTGGTGGTGGCAAGCAGGTTGTTTGTAGTAATGGCGACTACGAAGAAGAAAAGATTAAATAAGAGGAGAGTCCTGAAAGTGAATTTCAGGCTCTTTTTGATTAGAACTTGACAAAATTCATCATTGTATGCGAAACTAGAAGAAGATTATTTTAATTAGGAGTAGTTATGCGTATTATTTATCTAATTATTGGTTTTTTATCACTAGCCTTAGCTATTGTTGGGGTTGTTCTGCCCTTGTTGCCAACAACTCCCTTTCTTTTGTTGTCTATCGCTTGTTTCTCCAGAAGTTCCAAGCGTTTCGAAGACTGGCTTTACCATACCAAGCTCTATCAAGCATATGTGGCTGATTTTCGTGAGACCAAGTCTATTGCGCGTGAACGTAAGAAAAAAATCATCGTTTCTATCTACATCTTGATGGGAATTTCCATTTATTTTGCCCCTCTTTTACCAGTCAAAATCGGTCTGGGTGCTTTGACCATCTTTATCACCTATTATCTCTTTAAGGTTATTCCAGACAAAGAATAGTTAAAATAGTAGTTATTTCCCTTGATAAAATTGAAAGCATATTTACAACAATATGATATAATAAATTTAAAGTAATCTTCAAGGAGAATCAAATGATTTACGAATTTTGTGCTGAAAATGTGACCTTGCTTGAAAAAGCGATGCAGGCTGGAGCTCGCCGAATTGAACTTTGTGACAATCTAGCAGTTGGTGGGACAACACCTAGCTATGGAGTGACCAAGGCAGCGGTTGAACTGGCAGCTAACTATGAAACGACTATCATGACCATGATTCGTCCTCGTGGTGGTGACTTTGTCTATAATGATATAGAAATTGCAATCATGCTAGAAGACATTCGTTTAACTGCTCAGGCTGGAAGTCAAGGAGTTGTATTTGGTGCATTGAATGCTGATAAGAAGTTGGACAAGGCCAATCTTGAAAAATTGATTGCTGCATCAAAAGGAATGGAAATTGTCTTCCACATGGCCTTTGATGAATTGAGTGATGAAGATCAACTGGAAGCTATTGACTGGCTCAGCCAAGCTGGTGTCACTCGTATCTTAACTCGTGCTGGTATGTCTGGCGATTCGCTAGACAAACGTTTTGCTCACTATCACAGAATTTTAGAGCACGCTAAAGGTAAGATTGAAATTCTACCAGGTGGGGGGATTGACCTTGACAACCGTCAAACCTTTATTGACCAGCTGGGCGTGACACAATTGCACGGAACCAAGGTTGTCTTTTAAAAAATGGAAAGGAACTGCTAGCTTTGGGTAGCAGTTTTCACTTATGTTTAAAATTTTTAAATCCTATCAGTTTAATCAAGAAAAGGCTCGTGCCTATGGTTTTGTAGAAAATGGGGAAGTCTGGACTTATAGTTGCCAGATTTTGCAAGGTGACTTTGTCATGGTTGTGTCCATCACTGCTGATAATGTGAGTTTTCAGGTCTTTGATCAGGAAACGGGCGACCTCTATCCTCAAGTTCATATGGAAAGCATGAGGGGAAGTTTTGCAGGAAGTGTCCGTGAGGCTTGTTTGGAGATTCTTTACCAGATTCGGAAGGCTTGTTTTGAGGTACAGGATTTTATCTGCCCTCAGACTAAACGAATCATGACTCAAGTTCAGGAAAAGTATGGTAATCAGCTGGAGTATCTGTGGGAGAAATCGCCTGATACGGCAGTGTTAAGACATGAAGGCAATCAAAAGTGGTATGCTGTTTTGATGAGAATACCTTGGGATAGGTTAGATAAGGGGAGAGAAGGATTAGTGGAAGCAGTTAATCTCAAACACGATCAAGTAGCGGACTTGCTTTCACAAAAGGGGATTTATCCAGCTTTTCATATGAACAAACGCTACTGGATTAGTGTGGCTTTTGATGATACCTTGTCGGATGAAGAGTTACTGGAATTGATAGAAAAAAGTTGGAATTTAACTTCTAAAAAATGAAACATTTCAAGATTTTTCAAGAACTTTCAATTAGCGAAATATTCTTTACTGAAGAAATTTTCAGAAAATATTGGATTTTTTCTTGACAAGTGTTTTTAGCTATGCTAAAATACTAAACAAGATATCAAACGAAGGAGAAAGTCAAACATGAAAACAGCTAAGTTTAATCAATTTGCTTTGTTGTTGAGGTACTCGGGCTAGTGCAAAAAGCATTAGTCCTGTTTGGCTTACCAAGCGGGAGTGAATCAACATCTCGCTTGGATTTCTAAGCGAGATGTTTTTTTAAAAACCACATTTGGAAAAGGGGAAATCTTATGAGAACAGTTGAATTTCTAGATACCAGCCTTCGGGATGGAGAGCAGACACCGGGTGTTAACTTCTCAATCAAGGAAAAAATTGCCATTGCAAGGCAGCTGGAGAAATGGGGCATTTCAGCCATCGAAGCTGGTTTTCCAGCGGCTAGCCCAGACTCATTTACGGCAGTGCAGGAGATTGCTAAGGTCTTGAAGAAAACAGCCGTGACTGGTCTAGCCCGCTCTGTCAAGTCTGATATTGATGCTTGTTATGAGGCCCTCAAGGACGCCAAGTATCCACAAGTACACGTTTTTATTGCTACCAGTCCGATTCACCGCAAGTATAAGCTTAATAAGAGCAAGGAAGAGATTTTGGAAGCTATCAAGGAGCATGTTTCTTATGCTCGTTCTAAGTTTGAAGTGGTCGAATTCTCTCCTGAAGATGCAACTAGAACAGAGTTGGATTTCCTCTTGCAAGTTGTTCAAACAGCTGTCGACGCAGGGGCGTCTTATATCAATATCCCTGATACGGTTGGATTTACTACACCAGAAGAGTATGGAGCAATCTTCAAACACCTGATTGAGAATGTCAAGACGGATCGTCAGATTATCTATTCGCCTCACTGTCATGATGACCTCGGAATGGCAGTGGCAAATAGCCTTGCTGCTGTCAAGAACGGTGCAGGACGTGTCGAAGGGACTATCAACGGAATAGGTGAGAGAGCTGGAAATGCTGCTTTGGAAGAAATTGCAGTGGCTCTCAATATTCGCCAAGATTACTACCAGGCAGAGACAAGTATTGTCCTAAATGAAACCATCAATACGTCAGAAATGGTTTCTCGTTTCTCTGGTATTCCAGTTCCTAAAAACAAGGCCGTCGTTGGTGGCAATGCCTTCTCTCACGAGTCTGGTATTCACCAAGACGGAGTCCTTAAAAATCCTCTTACTTATGAAATCATCACACCTGAATTGGTTGGTGTTAAGAGCAATAGTCTTCCGCTTGGTAAATTGTCAGGTCGCCATGCCTTTGTTGAAAAACTAAGAGAATTGGCCCTAGACTTTACAGAAGAGGATATCAAACCACTCTTTGCTAAGTTCAAGGCTCTGGCCGATAAGAAACAAGAAATTACAGATGCAGATATTCGAGCTCTGGTCGCTGGAACCATGGTTGAAAATCCAGAAGGCTTCCATTTTGATGATTTACAACTTCAAACTCATGCAGATAATGACATTGAAGCGCTTGTTAGCCTAGCCAATATGGATGGTGAGAAAGTCGAATTTAATGCGACAGGACAAGGTTCTGTTGAAGCAATCTTTAATGCTATCGATAAGTTCTTTAACCAATCCGTCCGCTTGGTGTCCTATAATATTGATGCGGTGACAGATGGAATTGATGCCCAAGCTCGGGTTTTGGTCACTGTTGAAAACAGAGATACGGAAACTATCTTTAACGCAGCTGGTCTTGATTTCGATGTGTTGAAGGCTTCGGCTATTGCCTACATCAATGCTAATACCTTTGTTCAAAAAGAGAACGCTGGTGAGATGGGACGCAGTGTTTCTTACCGCGACATGCCGAGTGTGTAAAGGAGAATGCTATGACAAAGAAAATAGTAGCTCTAGCAGGGGACGGAATCGGTCCAGAAATCATGGAGGCTGGTTTAGAGGTTCTGGAGGCTCTAGCTGAAAAAACAGGTTTTGACTATGAGATTGACAGACGACCCTTCGGAGGTACAGGTATTGATGCTGCAGGGCATCCCTTACCTGATGGAACCCTCAAGGCATGTAGAGAAGCAGATGCTATTCTCCTAGCGGCTATCGGTAGTCCTCAGTATGATGGAGCAGCGGTTCGCCCTGAACAAGGCTTGCTGGCTCTCCGTAAGGAACTCAATCTCTATGCCAATATTCGCCCGGTAAAAATCTTTGATAGTCTCAAGCATTTGTCACCACTCAAACCAGAACGAATTGCTGGTGTAGACTTTGTAGTTGTGCGTGAGTTGACAGGCGGGATTTACTTTGGGGACCATATCCTTGAAGAGCGAAAAGCGCGTGATATTAACGACTATAGCTATGAGGAAGTGGAGCGGATTATTCGTAAGGCCTTTGAAATTGCAAGAAATCGCAGAAAAATCGTGACTAGTATCGATAAGCAAAATGTTCTAGCGACCTCAAAACTTTGGCGGAAAGTAGCTGAGGAAGTCGCGCAGGATTTTCCAGATGTAACCTTGGAACACCAATTGGTGGACTCAGCTGCCATGCTCATGATTACCAATCCTGCCAAGTTTGATGTTATCGTGACAGAGAATCTTTTCGGAGATATTCTGTCTGATGAATCAAGCGTTCTATCTGGCACACTTGGGGTTATGCCATCAGCCAGTCATTCTGAAAATGGACCAAGTCTCTATGAACCTATTCACGGTTCAGCACCTGATATTGCTGGTCAAGGAATTGCCAATCCTATCTCCATGATTTTATCAGTTGCCATGATGTTGAGAGACAGTTTTGGACGTTATGAGGATGCAGAGCGTATCGAGCGTGCTGTTGAGGCAAGTTTGGCAGCTGGTGTTTTAACAAGAGATATTGGTGGACAGGCTTCTACCAAGGAAATGACAGAAGCCATTATTGCAAGGTTATGAAGTTAGACGAAAAAATTACTCTAGTCCTTTTGATTTGGAATGTCATGGTTTTCTTGATTTATGGCATTGACAAATCCAAGGCAAGGAGAAGAGCTTGGCGCATCCCTGAGAAAATCTTACTCATTTTAGCCTTTACTTGTGGTGGTTTTGGTGCCTGGTTAGCAGGAATCATCTTTCATCACAAGACTAGAAAATGGTACTTTAAAACGGTTTGGTTTCTCGGGATGGTGACCACACTAGTAGCCTTATATATTATTTGGAGGTAATGGATGGCAGGAAAATCGATTTTTGATAAATTATGGGACCGTCATGTCATCACAGGAGAAGAGGGGCAGCCCCAACTCATGTACGTGGACCAGCATTATATCCACGAAGTGACCAGTCCTCAGGCCTTTCAAGGATTACAAGACGCAGGTCGTAGATTGAGACGACCAGAATTGACATTTGGAACCTTTGACCACAATGTCCCAACAGTCAATATCTATGATATTCGAGATGTGATTTCTAAGGCTCAAATTGATAAGCTTGCTGAAAATGTTGAGGAATTTGGGATTGAACATGCAGCCCACGGTTCTGAAAAACAGGGGATCGTTCACATGGTTGGTCCAGAAACAGGACGGACGCAACCAGGAAAATTCATCGTCTGCGGAGATAGCCATACGGCAACCCACGGGGCTTTCGGAGCGATCGCCTTTGGAATTGGGACCAGTGAAGTCGAACATGTCTTTGCTACCCAAACCCTCTGGCAGGTCAAACCTAAGAAAATGCTGGTAGAATTCACTGGTGTTCCTCAAAAAGGAGTTTATTCTAAGGATTATATTTTAGCCTTAATTGCCAAGTACGGCGTTGCCTGTGGTGTTGGCTATGTGGTGGAATATCGGGGACAAGCGATTGATGCATTGAGCATGGAAGAGCGAATGACCATCTGCAATATGTCCATCGAGTTTGGCTCCAAGATGGGAATCATGAATCCGGATCAGACTACCTATGACTATCTCAAGGGACGCGAGTGTGTTCCAGAGAATTTCGAAGAGGCTGTGGCGGATTGGAAAACAATTGTCAGTGATGACGATGCCGTATACGATAAGGTTATCCAGATGGATGTCTCAGACTTAGCTCCTATGGTAACCTGGGGAACCAATCCTGCTATGGGAGTTGACTTTGACAGCAGTTTCCCAGAAATTAAGGATATGAATGATGAGCGCGCATACAATTACATGGATTTGGAACCTGGTCAAAAGCCAGCGGATATTGAACTAGGCTATATCTTCATCGGGTCTTGTACCAATGCTCGTCTCAGTGACTTGCAGCTGGCGGCTCGATTTGTCAAAGGGAAGAAGATAGCTCCAAATCTAACAGCAATCGTGGTTCCAGGCTCTCGTCCTGTTAAACGAGCTGCGGAGAAGTTGGGCTTGGATAAGGTTTTCCTAGATGCTGGCTTTGAGTGGCGAGACCCAGGTTGCTCCATGTGCCTGGGGATGAATCCTGACAAGGTTCCTGATGGGGTCCACTGTGCCTCAACCAGCAACCGAAACTTTGAAGACAGGCAGGGATTTGGAGCTAAGACCCATCTCTGTAGTCCAGCCATGGCAGCTGCGGCAGCTATTGCAGGGCGCTTTGTAGATGTTCGGCAAATGCCAGAAGCCCAGTAAGGAGAGGATATGGAGAAATTTACAGTTTATACAGGAACGACCGTTCCTCTCATGAATGATAACATTGACACTGACCAAATCCTACCCAAGCAGTTTCTCAAGTTGATTGATAAGAAAGGCTTTGGTAAGTATCTCATGTATGCTTGGCGTTATCTGGATGACAAGTATACTGAGGATCCTGACTTTGTCTTTAACCGACCTGAATATCGCAAAGCAAGTATCCTCATCTCAGGGGATAACTTTGGGGCAGGTTCTTCGAGGGAACACGCAGCTTGGGCTCTAGCGGACTATGGTTTTAAGGTCGTGATTGCAGGATCTTTTGGGGACATTCATTACAATAATGAACTCAATAATGGCATGTTGCCCATTGTTCAGCCCAGAGAGGTTAGAGAGAAACTAGCTCAGCTACAACCAAGTGACCAGGTAACTGTGGACTTGGAACAACAAAAAATCATCTCACCAGTTGGAGAATTCACTTTTGAAATTGATAGCGAATGGAAACATAAACTCTTAAATGGTTTAGATGATATCGGTATTACCTTGCAGTATGAAGACTTGATTGCTGCTTATGAAAAACAACGACCAGCCTACTGGCAGGATTAGAAAAAATAGAAAAGGAAATATAGAACTATGACAAAACACATTCAATGGAACGGAACACTTTCACAAGAAGGCTATGACATTTTAAAAGGTGAGGGCGGATGTATCGTTTGCCCTACAAAAGTTGGTTACATCATCATGACTAGTGATAAGGCAGGACTTGAACGCAAGTTTGAAGCTAAAGAACGTAACCGTAACAAACCAGGTGTTGTACTTTGTGGTAGCATGGAGGAGCTTCGTGCTTTAGCGCAACTTAACCCAGAAATTGAAGCCTTTTACCAAAAACATTGGGATGAAGATATTCTTCTTGGTTGTATCCTTCCATGGAAACCAGAAGCTTTTGAAAAACTAAAAGCATACGGGGATGGCCGTGAAGAACTTATGACTGACGTGCGTGGTACTAGCTGCTTTGTTATCAAATTTGGGAAAGCTGGGGAACAATTGGCTGCCAAACTTTGGGAAGAAGGTAAAATGGTCTACGCTTCATCTGCAAACCCATCTGGAAAAGGAAACCGTGGTAAGGTAGAAGGTATCGGAGAACGTATCGAAGGAGCAGTGGACCTTGTCATCGAGGCAGATGACTACGTGGCATCCATACAACCTGACAAAACGATTGAAACTCGCTACGAACAAGGTGTGATGGTGTCTATGGTTGATAAAGACGGCAAACTCATCCCAGAACAAGGAGGAGCGCGATCAACTTCACCAGCTCCAGTTGTGATCCGTAAAGGGCTTGACATTGATAAAATCATGATGCACCTGTCAGATACCTTTAACTCATGGGACTACCGTCAGGGTGAGTATTACTAAGATAAAAATGAAGTCTAGTGTTATGAGATATTTAAGCTCCTAACACTGGGCTTTTTGTTTAGAATTTCTTTTCTTTTTTATATAGATATGATATTCTATATGTGGAATATATAGTTTTTTATTCGAACATTATTATAAAAGGAGTAAGATTGATGACGAAAAGAAAAGTTAGTTTAGAAGATTTTTATAAATGGTACAGTCTGAATAAAGAAGAGTTATTAAATAAGGCAACTGCTGGTGAAAAGTTTAATGATAAATTAAAAGAAGAGTTTCTCCAGGAATGGCCTTTGGATAGGATTTTAACAATGTCAATCGATGAATATGTAATAGGAAAGGGACAGCAAAATAAGTCTTTGTGCTACGCTCTTGAGAAGGGAAAATACAAAAATCTATTTCTTGGAATTTCTGGTGGCTCAGCTTCAAAATTTGGTATTTATTGGAATAAAAAAACAAACAAATATAAAGATCAAGCTAATAATGAGATTTTAGAGTTGGATCAACGATTTTCAAAATTAAAATCAGATTTGTATGAAATTATCAAAGAAGGTATTCGTTTTAACTTTGAAAATCCTATTTTTGATATGAAAAGATCAACAAATGAATTTATTGGTCGTTCTGCTATGGTGACAAAATTACTTTGTATCTATTCTGAGGGATATCCTTTCTTTGGTGTAAATATTAATAGTCAAAAAGAATTTTGGAGCCACTTTGTTTCTCAAACAACTCAAGGTGGACCTTATCTGCAAAATCATAAAATAATTGAACTGTTGTCCAAAACTTATCCTGAGTTGGAGCCATCGAAATTAGGAACTATGCTTTTTGAGTATTCTAAGCTCTTTATGGAAAATAAGGAAGAAAATAGTACAATGGATTCATCAAACAATTTTCGTCATCAATTAACTCAATCTCTATTACAATCCAAAAACCTCATCCTCCGTGGTGCTCCTGGTACAGGAAAAACTTATCTTGCTAAAGAAATCGCTAAAGAATTAACGGATGGCAATGAAGACCAAATCGGCTTTGTACAGTTTCACCCATCTTATGACTATACGGATTTTGTAGAGGGATTGAGACCGATATCAAATGGGGATGGAGCTATCGAGTTTAAATTACAAGATGGTATTTTTAAGCAGTTTTGCCAGAAGGCTAAAGCAGCTAAGAAGACTGGAGGACAAGATAATTTTGATGAAGCTTGGACTAAACTAACGGATACTATCAATGAGAAACAGGGACAATATTTGTTTCCTCGTAGTTCAGTTCCAGCTAGTTTAAATAGCCAAGGGAATGTGAAGTTTGATTCTCCTGTTGCTACCAAAGAAAAAGTATATCTTTTGTACAAGGGTGAGAAGACTAAGTTAAAGTACGAAACTTATCAAAAAATCGTTTTAGATCACATGAAAGAAAGTTATGGCTTATCTGATTATGTTTCTCCAACAGAGATTAACACAGACAAAAACTTTGTATTCATTATTGATGAGATCAACCGTGGTGAGATTTCAAAGATTTTTGGAGAACTATTTTTCTCAATTGATCCTGGTTATCGTGGTGAAAAGGGAAGTGTATCTACCCAATATGCTAATTTACATGAAACTGATGAGAAATTTTATATCCCTGACAATGTCTATATCATCGGAACCATGAATGATATAGACAGATCTGTTGATACTTTCGATTTTGCTATGCGTCGTCGCTTCCGTTTTGTAGAAATAACAGCTGAAAGTCAGTTAGGAATGCTAGATAAAGAACTCAAAGACAATGCAGAAGAAGCAAAACTTCGTCTTAGAAACTTAAATGCTGCTATCGAAAATGTTCAAGAGTTAAACAGTCACTATCATATCGGACCAAGTTATTTCCTTAAACTAGAAGAAGTAAACTTTGATTATGAATTACTCTGGTCTGATTACCTCAAACCACTTTTGGAAGATTACTTACGAGGCTCTTATGAGGAGGCTGAAACTCTGTATACATTGAAAAAAGCATTCGACCTGATAAAGAATGAGCAACAAGATCAGGCAGTAGCTGATAACAATGAAGGCGTTGAGAATGATAATACGTATAACTGATAATCAGCATAGAATTGCTAAAGAAGACTTTGTCGCAGAATATCCTAAGCTAAGTCAAGCACTTCTTGATAGAACACTGGATAACCTTTGTAAAGAGGAAAATATCTTTATTTTTCCAAATGATTTGAAGAATTCTCCTGACTTAGAGAAGGACCAAAAAATCTTTGAAACAGTTAATCAGAAAATCAAGACAGGAAATGTAATTGGTTTTCTGGGATATGGACAGGAACGATTAACGATTTCCTCACGTTTTTCTGATGAGAGTAATGACTATTTTTTGCATTATCTCTTACAAAAGGTTCTCAATATCAATCTGACTAGTTTGGATGTCGGTCTATCTCCTGAAGATAAGCTCTATCAACTCTTGATATATCTCTTCCCTAAGTATTTACAAGCTGCAATTCGAAAAGGTTTTTATAAGGAATACCAGAGATTTTCTCATAATGACAGTCATGTTAAGGGAGTGATTGATGTAAGAAACCATCTTAAGAAAAACCTTCCTTTCACGGGAAATATTGCCTACACAACGAGAGAGTTCACCTATGATAATCCTCTCATGCAGCTAATCCGTCACACTATTGAATACATTAAGAATAAGAAAAGCATTGGGCAAGGGGTTCTTGATAATCTCTTGACTAGTCGTGAAAATGTAGCAGAAATCGTGCGTGTAACGCCCTCTTATAAACTAGCTGATCGTGCTAAGATTATTCGGGTAAATCAATCTAAACCGATACGTCATGCATATTTTCACGAGTACAGAAAGTTACAAGAACTTTGTCTGATGATCCTAAACCAAGAAAAGCACGGTTTAGGATATCAAGATCAAAAAATTCATGGTATTCTTTTTGATGTTGCCTGGCTTTGGGAAGAGTATGTCTATACCTTGTTGCCAAAAGATTTCATCCATCCACGAAATAAAGAAAAGCTAGGTGGTATTTCAGTATTTTTTGTTGGAAAACGAAAAGTATATCCAGATTTTTATCAAGAAGAGCTTAAAATAGTATTAGATGCTAAGTATAAAAAACTGGAATTGACTGAAAAAGGAATCAACCGTGAGGACTTATTCCAGCTGATTTCCTATTCTTATATTTTAAAAGCTGAGAAGGCTGGTCTTGTTTTTCCGAGCAAGGACAAGGTTGTTGATAATGAGATAGGAAAGCTAGCAGGTTATGGAGCTTTGTTGAAGAAATGGTCTATCCAAATTCCTCAGGAGTCTTCATCTTATAGTGAATTTTGTGAAATGATGGAAAACTCAGAAGAAATTTTTAAAAGGAATATTGCTAACGAAGTGGGGAGAAAATAATCTCTCCTCTTTCTTTTATTATTTACACAATAAAATCCGAACAATATATTTTAAATTATAAAATTATTTGACAAAAACTGTACTTTAGTTTATAATAAATTAAGGAAACGTCGGAAAAGGCGTAGTGATGCGAGAGCATAGGTAGGTCATTACAAAAGAAACGAGACATCGATATGTTAAATGAATTTCCAATTTTTGATTACGAAGATATTCAATTGATTCCAAATAAATGTGTGATTAAAAGCCGTGCAGAAGCGGATACAAGTGTCACTCTAGGAAATCACACCTTCAAACTACCTGTTGTGCCAGCTAATATGCAGACGATTTTGGATGAAAGTGTAGCAGAGCAACTGGCTAAAGGTGGTTACTTCTACATTATGCACCGTTTTGATGAAGCAGGACGCATTCCTTTTATCAAACGCATGCACGATCAAGGTCTCATTGCTTCTATTTCTGTCGGTGTTAAGGACTATGAGTATGATTTTGTTAGCCAGCTCAAGGCTGATGCTCCCGAATATATCACGATTGACATTGCCCATGGTCATGCAGATAGCGTGATTTCTATGATTCAACACATCAAGAAAGAATTGCCAGATACTTTTGTCATTGCTGGAAATGTGGGAACACCAGAAGCAGTTCGCGAGTTGGAAAATGCGGGTGCGGATGCTACTAAGGTCGGAATCGGTCCTGGTAAGGTTTGTATTACCAAGGTCAAGACTGGTTTTGGTACAGGTGGTTGGCAGTTGGCTGCTCTACGCTGGTGTGCTAAGGCTGCCCGTAAACCGATTATCGCTGATGGTGGGATCCGTACTCACGGTGATATTGCCAAGTCTATCCGTTTCGGTGCCAGCATGGTTATGGTTGGTTCCCTCTTTGCAGGACACATCGAAAGTCCAGGGAAGACGATTGAAGTCGATGGTGAACAGTTCAAAGAATACTATGGTTCAGCTTCACAATATCAAAAAGGTGCTTACAAAAACGTGGAGGGCAAACGCATCTTGCTTCCTGCCAAAGGGCACTTGCAAGATACTTTAACTGAGATGGAACAAGACCTTCAAAGTGCTATTTCGTATGCGGGTGGACGTCAGGTTGCTGATCTTAAACACGTTGATTATGTGATCGTGAAAAACTCTATCTGGAATGGGGATGCTTCCCACTAAGACGGCCTATATGGCCAGAAAAAAACTTGTTATTAGAGCAAATTTCTGTTATAATAAAACAAGTTTCCACCCTTAGTGTAATGGATATCACGTAAGATTCCGGTTCTTGAGATGGGGGTTCGATTCCCTCAGGGTGGATGTAAATATTCTAAAAAAGCCTTTAAATAGGGCTTTTTATTTATCCTGCCTCAAATTTGCCTCTAATACTCTTTGAAAATCTCTTCAAACCACGTCAGCGTCGCCTTACCGTAGATATATGTAACTGACTTCGTCAGTCTTATCTACAACCTCAAAGCAGTGCTTTGAGCAGCCTGTGGCTAGCTTCCTAGTTTGCTCTTTGATTTTCATTGAGTATAAAACTGAAAATCTTTGTCTAAAGAATGCCCAAATTCCCTCCAGTCCCGTTTTAAAGTGACTCAGGGGGCTTTTTTTGATATAATAAAAAGGACTGTTATCAGTTAGAAAGAGGTTGGTATGAAAGAATTACAAACTGTACTAAAAAGCCGTTTTGCAATCGAATTTGCAGACAAAAATTTACTGGAAACTGCCTTTACTCATACGAGTTATGCCAATGAGCACCGCCTCTTAAAAATTTCACACAATGAACGCTTGGAATTTTTAGGAGACGCTGTTCTACAGTTATTGATTTCAGAATATCTGTATAAAAAATATCCTAAAAAGCCTGAAGGCGACTTGTCCAAACTCCGTGCCATGATTGTCCGTGAGGAAAGTTTGGCTGGCTTTGCGCGTGATTGCAAGTTTGACCAGTTTATAAAACTTGGTAAAGGGGAAGAAAAATCTGGTGGTCGCAATCGTGACACCATTCTTGGTGATGCCTTTGAAGCTTTTCTTGGTGCCCTTCTTTTGGACAAGGATGTGGCCAAGGTCAAGGAATTTATCTATCAAGTCATGATTCCTAAGGTTGAAGCAGGCGAATTTGAAATGATTACAGACTACAAAACCCATCTCCAAGAGTTACTTCAGGTCAATGGGGATGTGGCTATTCGTTATCAGGTGATTTCTGAAACGGGTCCTGCTCACGATAAGGTCTTTGATGTAGAAGTTCTAGTTGAAGGTAAGAGCATTGGTCAAGGTCAAGGTCGTTCTAAGAAATTAGCAGAGCAGGAAGCTGCCAAAAATGCCGTTGAGAAAGGGCTGGATTCATGTATTTAAAGGAAATCGAAATTCAGGGATTCAAGTCTTTTGCTGACAAGACTAAGGTTGTCTTTGACCAAGGTGTGACGGCAGTTGTTGGACCCAATGGATCTGGAAAGTCGAATATTACAGAAAGTCTGCGTTGGGCCTTGGGGGAGTCAAGTGTTAAGAGTCTCCGTGGTGGCAAGATGCCAGATGTCATCTTTGCTGGAACAGAAAGTCGCAAGCCACTCAATTATGCTTCTGTAGTTGTGACTCTGGATAATCATGACGGATTTATCAAGGACGCTGGTCAAGAAATCAGGGTGGAACGTCATATCTATCGTAGTGGAGATAGCGAATACAAGATTGACGGTAAGAAAGTCCGTCTACGTGATATTCATGACCTTTTCTTGGATACAGGTTTGGGACGAGATTCCTTCTCCATCATTTCCCAAGGGAAGGTTGAGGAGATTTTCAACTCCAAACCTGAGGAACGTCGTGCTATTTTCGAAGAAGCTGCAGGAGTTTTAAAATACAAGACTCGCAGAAAAGAAACTGAGAGCAAGCTGCAGCAAACTCAAGATAATCTAGACCGCTTAGAGGACATTATCTACGAGTTGGATAATCAAATCAAGCCTCTTGAGAAGCAAGCTGAGAATGCCCGTAAATTTCTAGACTTGGAAGGTCAACGTAAGGCCATTTATTTAGATGTTTTGGTTGCTCAAATCAAGGAAAATAAGGCTGAACTAGACTCGACAGAAGAAGAGTTAGCTCAGGTTCAGGAACTATTGACTAGTTATTACCAAAAGCGTGAAAAATTAGAAGAGGAAAATCAAACTCTTAAAAAGCAACGCCAAGATTTGCAGGCTGAAATGGCCAAAGATCAAGGAAGTTTGATGGACTTGACCAGTCTGATTAGTGATTTAGAGAGAAAATTAGCCTTATCAAAACTGGAGTCCGAGCAAGTAGCCCTGAATCAACAGGAAGCACAAGTTCGTTTGGCTGCCTTAGAGGATAAGAGAAATTCACTCAGCAAAGAAAAATCTGATAAAGAAAGCTCTTTAGCTCTGTTAGAAGAAAATCTAGTCCAAAATAATCAAAAACTCAATCGTTTAGAAGCTGAATTGCTAGCTTTTTCAGACGATCCAGATCAGATGATTGAGCTCTTACGTGAACGCTTTGTATCTCTTTTACAAGAAGAAGCGGATGTCTCAAACCATCTGACCCGTATTGAGAATGAATTGGAAAATAGTCGTCAGCTTTCTCAAAAACAAGCAGATCAACTAGAAAAGTTGAAAGAACAGTTAGCTACAGCTAAAGAGAAGGCTAGTCATCAAAAAGAAGAGCTTGAAACTGCCAAGGAGCAAGTTCAGAAATTATTGGCTGACTATCAAGCTATTGCCAAGGAGCAAGAGGAGCAGAAATCTTCCTATCAAGCTCAACAAAGTCAACTATTTGACCGTCTGGATAATCTCAAAAACAAGCAGGCTCGAGCCCAGAGTTTAGAGAATATCCTTAGAAATCACAGTAACTTTTACGCGGGTGTTAAGAGTGTTCTTCAAGAAAAAGACCGTCTTGCTGGGATCGTTGGTGCAGTCAGTGAACATTTGACCTTTGATGTACATTATCAAACTGCCCTAGAAATTGCGCTTGGAGCTAGCAGTCAGCATATCATCGTAGAAGATGAAAACGCGGCAACCAAGGCGATTGATTTCCTCAAACGAAATAGAGCTGGTCGTGCGACCTTCCTTCCTTTGACCACTATCAAGGCGCGTACGATTTCTAGTCAGAACCAAGATGCTATTGCTGCAAGCCCAGGTTTCCTTGGGATGGCAGATGAGTTAGTTACTTTCGATACTAGACTGGAATCCATTTTCAAGAACTTGCTAGCCACGACAGCTATTTTTGATACTGTAGAGCATGCGCGTGCAGCAGCGCGCCAAGTTCGTTATCAGGTTCGTATGGTAACCCTTGATGGAACAGAGTTACGTACAGGTGGTTCCTATGCAGGTGGAGCCAATCGCCAGAATAATAGTATTTTCATCAAGCCAGAGCTGGAGCAATTGCAAAAAGAAATTGCTAAAGAAGAAGCAAGCTTGCGTACAGATGAAGCGAGTTTGAAGACCTTGCAAGATGAGATAGCTAGATTGACCGAATCATTAGAAGCTATTAAATCTCAGGGAGAGCAGGCTCGTATCCAGGAGCAAGGTTTATCTCTCGCTTATCAGCAGACCAGTCAGCAAGTTGAAGAACTGGAAACTCTTTGGAAACTTCAAGAAGAGGAATTAAATCGTCTTTCTGAGGGAGATTGGCAAGCGGATAAGGAAAAATGCCAAGAGCGCCTTACTAAAATCGCAAGCGACAAGCAAAATCTGGAAGCTGAGATTGAAGAGATTAAGTCTAACAAAAACGCCATCCAAGAACGCTATCAAAACTTGCAGGAAGAGCTAGCGCAAGCTCGCTTGCTTAAGACAGAACTGCAAGGACAAAAACGTTATGAAGTGGCTGATATTGAACGCTTAGGTAAGGAACTAAGTAATCTTGATCTTGAGCAAGAGGAAATTCAGCGCCTTCTTCAAGAAAAGGTTGATAATCTGGAGAAGGTTGATACAGAATTGCTCAGTCAACAGGCTGAAGAAGCCAAAACTCAGAAAACAAATCTCCAACAAGGTTTGATTCGTAAGCAGTTTGAGTTGGATGATATAGAAGGTCAGCTGGATGATATTGCCAGTCATTTGGATCAGGCTCGTCAGCAGAATGAAGAGTGGATTCGCAAGCAAACTCGTGCTGAAGCCAAGAAAGAAAAGGTCAGCGAGCGTTTGCGCCATCTACAAAGTCAATTAACAGACCAGTACCAGATTAGCTATACTGAAGCTCTAGAAAATGCACATGAATTGGAAAATCTCAATCTAGCTGAGCAAGAGGTTAAGGATTTGGAGAAAGCTATTCGCTCACTGGGTCCTGTCAATTTAGACGCTATTGAACAGTATGAAGAAGTCTACAGCCGTCTGGATTTCCTAAATAGCCAGCGAGATGATATTCTGTCTGCGAAAAATCTGCTTCTTGAGACTATCACAGAGATGAATGATGAGGTTAAGGAACGCTTTAAATCAACCTTTGAGGCTATTCGTGAATCCTTTAAAGTGACCTTCAAGCAGATGTTTGGCGGAGGTCAAGCAGACTTGATTTTGACTGAGGGAGACCTGCTGACAGCTGGGGTTGAGATTTCTGTCCAACCACCAGGCAAGAAAATCCAGTCGCTTAACCTCATGAGTGGTGGTGAAAAAGCTCTTTCTGCTCTTGCTTTGCTTTTCTCTATCATTCGAGTTAAGACTATCCCGTTTGTTATCTTAGATGAGGTAGAGGCTGCGTTAGATGAAGCCAATGTTAAACGTTTTGGGGATTACCTTAACCGCTTTGATAAGGACAGCCAGTTTATCGTCGTAACCCACCGTAAGGGAACCATGGCAGCAGCCGATTCTATCTATGGAGTGACCATGCAAGAATCAGGTGTCTCAAAAATTGTTTCGGTTAAGTTAAAAGATTTGGAAGAAACAGTAAACTAAGCGCTAAACGATAGCATCTCTTAGGAGGTGCTATTTTTTTAAACTAACATTTTGAAAAGTTTTTTAAGGTCAGTTTAGGGGCAAAAAACGACATTTGGGCTTTCCTTTTAGCGAAAAGGCTTTCTCTATGATATAATAGTTTCATGATTACAACAGTACCTATAAAAAATGAAAAAGACATCGCAGTACCGGATAAAACAGTTCTTGTATTAGGCTATTTTGACGGTATTCATAAGGGACATCAAAAGCTTTTTGAAGTAGCTAGTAAGGCTTCGATGAAAGATTATCTACCAGTTGTCGTGATGACCTTTACAGAGTCCCCTAAGCTTGCTTTGCAACCTTACAAGCCAGAATTAATGCTTCATATTGTCAGCCATGAAGAACGGGAACATAAGATGAAATGGCATGGAGTAGAGGCTCTTTTCTTACTTGACTTTAGTAGTAAATTTGCTAGTTTAACGGGTCAAGAGTTCTTTGATACCTATGTTAGGGCATTAAAACCCGCTATTATCGTAGCAGGATTTGATTACACCTTTGGTTCTGATAAAAAAACTGCGGCTGACCTGAAGGATTATTTTGATGGAGAAATCATCATTGTTCCACCTGTTGAGGATGAAAAGGGGAAGATTAGTTCTACTCGTATTCGGCAAGCTATTCTTGATGGAGATGTCAGGGAAGCTAATTATTTACTCGGTACTCCTTTACCATCACGTGGAATGGTTGTTCATGGTAATGCTCGTGGACGGACTATCGGTTACCCAACAGCAAACCTAGTTTTACGAGATCGAACCTATATGCCAGCAGATGGTGTTTACGTAGTCGATGTCGAAGTGCAACGTAAAAGATATCGTGGAATGGCGAGTGTCGGGAAAAATGTTACTTTTGATGGAGAAGAGCCACGTTTTGAAGTCAATATTTTTGATTTTTCAGATGATATTTACGGTGAAACAGTTATTGTTTACTGGCTAGACCGTGTCCGAGAAATGGTCAAATTTGACTCCGTTGAAGAACTGGTAGATCAACTCCAGAAAGATGAAGAAATTGCTCGGAATTGGAAGGATGGAGAGTAGGATGTTTAAAAAGTGAACCATATTTTGTGTTTGCTTTTTTATTTTTGGAAAAAATTCTTATAGATATAAACCTAATTGAAGGTTTGTTCGAAATCTGTTAAAATAGGGATATTAATAACTTTAAAAAATAAAGAAAAGAGATTATATGATTACAGGTGAATTAAAAAATAAAATTGATCAGTTGTGGGAAATGCTTTGGACTGAAGGTAACGCAAATCCTCTAACAAATATTTAATATATGACATAAAGAGCAAAATCATAATTGACAATTAAAAAATCTCTGGAAGAATTAGAAACCTTGAAAAAATCACTTATGCAGAAGTATTTTGGTTAAGATTTGATATGAGATAGCAGTTTTACACTATCATTGTAATTACCGTACTTATTTGTTACCATACTTCAAAGGAGGAAATCATATGGCAGTAAAAACAAGAAAACAAGGAAATTCAATTACCATTACGATTCCCAGTGAATTCAATATCACAAGTGACGAAATTATCTTTATTCCCGAAGAGTCTGGACATCAGATTTCTTATGTTTCTGATGATGCCTTTGATTTAAAACTGGATACAATTTTTGATGAATACGATGAAGTTTTCAAAGCTTTGGTAGAAAAATGACAGTATATTTAACGGAAGAGTAAATTGAAAAAATCAATGCTTTAGTAATTCAACGGTATTCTCCAAATAAGCAAATTCAAACATTTAGTCCTTCAGCGTTAAATATGATTGTAAACTTACCAGAACAATTTGTTTTTAGTAAACCTTTTTATCCAACAATTTTTGATAACGCAACAATATTATTTGTCCGATTGATAAAGAAGTATGTTTTTGCCAATGGCAATAAGCGAACAGCCTTTTATGTTTTGGTTCAATTTTTACAATTAAATGGTTATCACTTTTCTTTTTCTGCGGAAGAAGCTATTGATATGTGTGTGACGATAGCGGTAGGAGCTTTAACTGATGAAAAAATGATAAGCTATTCTAAATGGGTTTCTAAACATTTTATTAGAGAAAAAATTAAAAAATAAGCTAGTATGTTGGATTGAAATGAGCATAAGAAAAAAATAAAGAGACAATATTAGAAATCTGTCATGCAGAAACTGATATTGTCTCTTTTTATTGATGAGTGAGAATTTTCGGTGTCTTCCTACATCTCATATAATAAAAAACGAACAGGCTCTTTTTCTGTCATTCAGAAGAGAACTTGTTCGTTTTATCTTTGAAAACACTCGATACACGTAGGGATTTTCTGGTTTATCGACTTTGGTAAAGCTGTCAATTTCCAAGGTTGGGAGGTTTTGTTTGAGTTCCTTATGGTAGTGATTGACCAGTTTTCCTTTGGCTGTTATCCAGGTGTTATTCTCATACTGACGAGTATTTCCCTTGGTCAGCAATCCATATACACCAGAATCTGCGATACAGTGAATAATGCCGAAGCGGAATAGAAATTGGCTATTGGCATGACTGGGGTCATTGTAGACAAAGCCTGTGAACTGGACTGTCTTGCCCTCAAACTCATCTGGATAGTCATAGATAGCCTCCATGACTTCCATATAGTTTTCATTCGTAATCTGAATGCTATCTTGAGACAAGTATTTATCCGCCGCCGTTCTCATTTCCTTTTCATAGGCTGTTTTTGAGAAATAAGAACTGGTATCTGGTTTCAAATATTGGCTTGTCGTCCCTTCGCTGGTCTGAATGGCTTGATCTGTTCCTTCTGATAAGGGGAAATGATAGCCTTTGGCAGATACGGTCTGAGAATCCAAGCTAACAATTGGGAAAGTTAAACCAACAACAATTGGAATAGCCAGAAGAGCAATACTTGTTGCCTTCGCTAATCGGCTATTCAGATGACTGTGGGTTTTGACTTGCTTCATCCAGATATACAATTGAACGATTGCCAAGATAAAGGAAAGCACCATGGAAATATAGGCCAGATAGGAATAGTGCATGTTGATGTACTGGTTTAATTTGCCCGACAGATGGAGATAAATGGTCAGTTCAAAATAGCCAGCTAAAACTAAAAATCGAATCATAGGATGACTCCAATCAAGAGAGAATAGACTAAAACGACCAGAGTCACAATCGTAATGAAGTGACTGATAAATCGTGCTTTCAAGTAATTTTTCATCATGAGAATATTCTTGATATCCAGCATTGGGCCAATCACAAGAAAGGCCAGAACTGGTGCCAAACCGAAACTTGAGAGAAGAGAAGCACCGATAAAAGCATCCGCCTCGCTACAGAGCGACAGAAGAAAGGCCAAAAGCATCAAGAGCAGGATGGCAAAAAGAGGGGTCGCACTGATAGAGGTCAGAATGCGTGTCGGAACGTAGACCTGTATAACAGAGGCAAAGAGACAGCCAAATACCAAATAACGCCCCGTATCAAAAAATTCATCAATGGCCTGCACAAAGACTTGAAAAACTTTCTTTGCAGGGCTCAAGTGAGAAAAATCATGCTCATGACAGGCAAAACGATTTTCTTTTTGAATGGGTTCTTGCCAAAAAAATCCCAGAAAAATTCCAAGTATCACAGCCACAACAATGGAACCCAGAGCTCGTAGCAGGGCGACATGGAAGGAGTTTCCAAAGGCAGAATAGGTCGCAAAGAGAACAATAGGATTGATGACAGGTGCTGTTACGAGAAAGGGAACTGCCGTGTAACTGGGAACCTTCTTTTCCAGAAAACGATTGATAATGGGGACGATTCCACATTCACAAGAAGGGAAAAGTATCCCAACGAAGGTCCCAAAAAAGATTCTCCCCCAACGATTGCGAGGGAGAAAATGATAAACTTTTTCAGGTGTGATATAAACCTCAATCAGTCCTGAAACAATACTTCCGATCAGAACGAATGGTAGGGCTTCAATGATTATAGAGAGAAAAATAGCCCCAGTCTGAAGCACACTAGATGGGAGTTGTTGGAAAGCAGTCATCTAGTTTTTCTTTTCTGCTTTGGCTTTTTTCTCTTTGTCATCAGGGAAAGTGACTTGTTTCAAATCAGGGAGTTTCGCAAACTCTTCAAACATCTTGTCCAAGTCGTCCGTTTTTGTAAATTTTACAGCCATAGGTGTACCTCGATTCTAAATTCTACCTCTATTATACTATTATTTTGAGGAAAAGGGAAAAGTTAAAATTGAGTATCTAAGGAATAATAGAGCTTGATATATCCTGATATATGGTTGTGATATAATAGTTATGAAGTAACGGAGGAAATTATGAATCACGAAAAAATCGGTCAGGTTACCGACGAAGTAAAAGAAATTTTTAATATTATTATTGAAGCGAGTGATATCAAGGTTAACAAAGAAGGTTTAAGAAGTCATATGTTGAAACGGCATCATAATGATGTGATTCATCATATCGAAGATCTGGAACTTATACTAGATAATCCAGATTTCGTTGGGGTCAATCCACGAGAGAAAGATGCTAGTTTTGAATATGTTAAAAGATTTGATGATAATGTTCTTGTTGCCATCAAGTTACATAAAAGTGGTGATTTCTTTTATGTTCCGACCATGTATCGTTTACAAGATTACAAGTTACAAAGTCGTATTAAGTCTGGTAGATTGAGAAAACTTGACAAAAAAAGTAGATAGTGCTAGAATAATATTAACGAAAGACATTTGAGGGCAGAAAGGTTCCTGCCGCACCTTGAAAAAGGTATCTGAGATGCTGGGTACACCGACCAGCCAATTGTCCGTTATTTCAAAGGAGGGGCTTAAATGCTCCTTTTTTATTTAAAATTTCAAAATAGATTACACCCACCGCAGGCTCAGGCTTGCGTTTTTTTATTTCTCAAAAACACGCATTTTGAACGATTAGAAACAGAAATTACAATCCTATTCTTCAAAAAAACGTTTTCTTGAAGAATAGGGAGGGAGAATCGTGGCGCATTATTGTCAAAAATAAAAACAGTGAAATTAATCACTGATCCTTTTGTCAACTATTAGAATTAAATTGCAACCTTCTCAATAATGCGGGTCCCAGAACTGGCTATTATGTCTGATCCATTAAATACTTTTGATGTCATGGGGTGGTTAAAAAAGGAGGTAATGCTCTCTAAGTACAAGTTATTGCACTATAGAATATAAATCTATTCCCCACATATTGTTTTTAAATATTGTAAGAGGTAATTTGAAACGTTTAGCTTATGGTATAATAGATTTATGGATAAAAAATATGAAAAAATCTCCCAAGATTTGGGTGTGACCTTAAAACAAATTGATACTGTCTTGTCTTTAACAGCTGAAGGGGCAACTATTCCCTTTATCGCGCGTTATCGCAAGGACATGACTGGTAGTCTGGATGAGGTGGCGATTAAGGCTATTATTGACTTGGATAAGACTTTGACCAACCTAAATGACCGCAAGGAAGCTGTTCTAGCCAAAATTCACGAACAAGGCAAGTTGACCAAGGAATTGGAAGAAGCTATCTTAGCTGCCGAAAAATTAGCAGACGTAGAAGAACTCTATCTACCTTTTAAAGAAAAACGTCGGACTAAGGCAACCATTGCCCGTGAAGCTGGACTCTTTCCTCTTGCTCGCTTGATTTTGCAGAATGTAACTGACTTAGAGAAGGAAGCTGAAAAGTTCGTCTGTGAAGGATTTGCGACTGGCAAGGAAGCCTTAGCTGGTGCAGTTGATATCTTGGTCGAAGCCTTATCGGAGGATGTCAATTTACGTGCTATGACTTATCAGGAAGTGCTGAGACACTCTAAACTCACTTCTCAAGTCAAGGATGAAAGTCTCGATGAAAAGCAGGTTTTTCAGATTTATTATGATTTTTCAGAGACAGTTGGTAATATGCAGGGTTATCGTACCTTGGCCCTCAATCGTGGGGAGAAGCTAGGTGTCTTGAAGGTCGGTTTTGAACATGCGACGGACCGTATTCTTGCCTTCTTTGCTACTCGTTTCAAGGTGAAAAATGCTTATATTGATGAAGTGGTTCAGCAATCCGTTAAGAAAAAAGTCTTGCTTGCTATCGAGCGCCGTATTCGGACAGAATTGACTGAGAAAGCGGAGGAAGGAGCTATCCAACTCTTTTCTGACAATCTGCGCAATCTCCTCTTGGTTGCTCCATTGAAAGGGCGCGTGGTTCTTGGGTTTGACCCTGCCTTTCGTACAGGTGCCAAGCTAGCTGTCGTTGATGCTACAGGAAAAATGCTGACAACTCAGGTCATTTATCCTGTCAAACCAGCATCAGCTCGTCAAATCGAAGAAGCTAAGAAAGATCTGGCAGACTTGATTGGTCAGTACGGCGTGGAAATCATTGCCATCGGAAATGGTACTGCTAGTCGTGAAAGTGAAGCCTTTGTGGCGGAAGTTCTTAAAGATTTCCCTGAAGTCAGCTATGTTATCGTCAATGAAAGTGGTGCTTCGGTCTATTCTGCCAGCGAACTTGCTCGTCAGGAATTTCCAGACCTAACCGTTGAAAAACGCTCTGCTATTTCTATCGCACGTCGTTTGCAAGATCCTCTTGCAGAGTTGGTCAAAATCGATCCTAAGTCAATTGGTGTCGGTCAATACCAACACGATGTCAGTCAGAAGAAACTATCTGAGAGTCTGGACTTTGTCGTCGATACCGTGGTAAACCAAGTCGGTGTCAATATCAATACAGCCAGCCCAGCTCTTCTCTCCCATGTCGCTGGACTCAATAAAACCATTTCTGAAAATATTGTCAAATACCGTGAGGAGGAAGGAAAAATCACTTCACGCGCCCAAATCAAGAAAGTTCCTCGTCTGGGTGCTAAAGCTTTTGAACAGGCCGCTGGTTTCCTTCGTATCCCTGAAAGTAGCAATATCCTTGATAATACAGGGGTTCACCCAGAAAACTACGCTGCTGTTAAGGAGCTCTTCAAACGTTTAGATATTAAAGACCTAAACGAAGAAGCCCAAAGCAAACTCAAGTCCCTTTCAGTCAAGGAAATGGCGCAAGAACTGAATCTTGGTCCAGAAACTCTTAAAGATATCATTGCAGATCTTCTCAAACCAGGTCGAGATTTCCGTGACTCTTTTGATGCTCCAGTTCTCCGTCAAGATGTACTGGATATCAAGGATCTTGTTGTCGGTCAGAAGCTAGAAGGTGTGGTGTGTAACGTTGTTGATTTCGGTGCCTTCGTTGATATCGGGATTCACGAGGACGGCTTGATTCATATTTCTCACATGAGTCGCAAATTTATCAAACATCCTAGCCAAGTAGTGTCAGTCGGAGATTTGGTAACGGTTTGGGTTAAGAAAATCGATACTGAACGTGAAAAAGTCAATCTGTCGCTCCTAGCTCCAAATGAAACTGACTGATTACGTTAAGCAGGTCTCACTAGAAGACTTCGGCAGACCTTTTATCCATCATGTCCAGTGGAATAGGCGTCTACGTTCGACAGGTGGGCGATTTTTCCCCAAAGATGGGCATTTGGATTTTAATCCCAAGGTTTATCAGGAACTGGGTCTGGATGTTTTTAGGAAAATTGTCCGACATGAACTCTGTCATTATCACCTCTATTTTCAAGGGAAGGGCTATCAACACAAGGATAGGGATTTTAAGGAACTTTTGAAAGCAGTTGATGGATTACGCTTTGTGCCCTCCTTGACAAATAGTCACTCTAAACCACTCAAACTTTATCGTTGTCAATCCTGCCAGCAAAGGTATCAGCGCAAGAGAAGGATTGATACTAAACGCTATCGCTGTGGAGTTTGTCGAGGTAAATTGCTACTAATAAATCAGCCTGAGGACTGATGAAAGCCGAGCCTACCTGTGATATACTATGTTTAACATAGCAGAAAGAGGAAATATCATGAACAGTAAATTTTATAAAATGAGACGAAATCGCATGATTTCAGGAGTTTTGGCAGGTCTGTCAGACAAGTGGAATTTTGATGTTACCCTTGTTCGTTTTCTATTTGCTATTTTTACAGTCGCAAACTTTGGACTTGGCGTGATTATCTATATCATCCTAGCTTCTGTCATGCCTACCAAGGAAGAAATCGAAGCAGAAATGTACGGAACAGGCCCACGCAAACGCAAAGAAGCCCAAGCCATTGACGATAATGAAGGCTGGTTTTGGTGAGGTGAATAATGAAATAAGCTTTGTATTATAAAAGACAAGGCTTTTTTCATCTTGTCAGAATCTATGGCTAAATGGTATAATAAGCATATAAAACGATTTTAATGAAAATTGTAGGACATGTTATACATTCTACTATGAAACTTCTCAAGTAGAATTGAATTTATAAATTTCAGAAAAATCTGGAGGAATTTTATGTTTGGACAAAATGTTACAAAATTGATTATTGTTTGCGATGATAAAACTCATGGATACGGCAATTATTTACGTCAACTCGTAAGTACAAATGATGATGAAGATAATTTAATCGTTGGCACAAAAGATGGTGCGATTGAAGTAGCTGTATGGCTCGAAAAGGACTATCTAGCTAATATGGCAACTTTAACATCTGAACAACATGTACTCTTTATTGGCGAGAATCAATCAAGTAAGAATGAAATATCAAGCATGAACATAAAATTTGAAAAATATGGAATGAAATATGGTTGGTTAGGAAAACGTGGAATGATGCTAGTCTCAGAAGTTATTAGTCAACCAGAAACTTATGATGAATTTGTTGATTTTTGTCGTGGATATAAGTCTGACTTTGAAAAGATAGAATTTTCAAAATCACTTCCAGAGCAAGCTTTAGACGCAGTTAACGACGTTGTAGGTGGCAACAAAGCAGCTTTGATAGCAGGCGGTGCACTTCTAGGCTTTTTGGCCCCTGGGATTACATTAGCTACTGGTGCAGTGCTAGGTGTTACTCAATTTCTTACAGGAACTGATAAAGAGAAAATCATGGATCAACAATACAGAGGTCTGACAGCTATACTATATTTGGATGGATTATCTGAGTTCTTGGAGGGATAAAGAATGGAAGCCTTTAAAGAGGGATATGAATTCTTTGAAAAGAACGCAGGTAATTTTGCAGGACATACTGCTGGTGTACATTATTTAGACTCTGTAGAATCAGAGATAAAGAAGTTGGTGAATAATCTAAATGAATTTGAATATAATGGTGCACGTATAGATACACTAAAGGGAGATGTTGCTGAGTTTTGGCATGCTGGGACTTTTAATATTAATGCAGCTATTAATTCTTCAAAAAACAGGGTACAAGTTGATCGTAGCCATGACTTTGGCTCTGCTGATATTACAGGAATAAACTTCGATGCTGAATTTGGTTTAAAATATTATAAGGATGGGACAGCAAGTGCAATCCAGCAATCGAAAAGTATTTTAAATCGTTTCAGTGAATATAAGTCTCAAGGTGGTAAAGACAGTTTAGATTTATATTTGGAGAAGAGAGGATACTCAGCAGATACAGTTTTAAGCGATCCAGTTTACTCAGGTCAGTATAGAGTAATACCCTCAGATCAATTAGAAGAAGCAATAATGTTTTTGAAAAGAAAAATACAAGAAGAATCTTCAAAACGAACAGACCAAGTTCATCGCTATGAAGAGACTCTAAAATTACTGAGTGATAAAGTTAAAGATAATGAGGGGAATGAATCGATTACTTTGTCGGAACAGGAAGCACGTGAACTTGCTACTTTGTCTAAGGAGGGTGGAGTAAATCCTGAGGATTTACACTTAACAACTGAAGAATTGATTAAGTATACCAATATCTTAAGACATGCGTATAAAGCTGGATTAACTGCAGCAACCATATCAATGGCATTAAGAGTTGCTCCTGAAGTATTGAATGCCATAGCTTATCTAGTTAAAAATGGAGAAATTGAAGAAGGTCAATTTAAAAAGATTGGATTTTCAGCGCTTACAGGTGCAGGCGAAGGATTTGTAAGAGGTACAGTTTCAGCAGCAATTACAGCAAGTTGTAAGGCAGGATTATGTGGTAATGCGATGAAATCTATTGATCCATCAGTAGTTGGTGCAGTGACAGTATTAGTGATGAATTCAATGAAAACTTCGTATCAAGTCACTACTGGTAACATGAGTAGAGCTGAGATGGTTAATGAATTAATCAAAGATATGTTTTTAACAACATGTGCTTTATCTATGGGTTCTGTAAGCCAGTCACTAATTGAAATTCCTGTATTTGGATACATGATTGGTAGTTTTGTAGGGTCTATAGCTGGTTCTGTAATTTACTCTTCAATATACAATCCAGTTCTATCATTTTGTGTTGATTCAGGATTTACTCTATTTGGTTTAGTAGAACAAGATTACGAGTTGCCTGAGGAAGTGGTTAAAGAAATTGGGATAGAAATTTTTGAATATGAGAAGTTTGAATACGGAACGTTTGAGTATGAAAAATTTGATTACGAGAGATTTGAGTATAAACAACTTAACTACGATAAGATTAAAACTATCTTCCTAAGAAGAGGAGTTATTGGTGTTAATTGTGTAGGATATTTATAATTTTTGGATTGAGTTATTTTAATAATATAATGGTAATTTTTAAAAAATTACAACTATTGTTGTGACTATCTTTACGAGAACATTTAAGATTTTAAAAGATGATTTATTACTATCATAAATTAGTTTTTTTAAGTTAGATTAGTCAATAACTATTACATGCTAAAATAAAAACGCAAAGAAGCCCAAGCCATTGACGATAATGAAGGCTGGTTTTGGTGAGGTAGAGACAGTTATTTGACTGTTAGTCTATAAATTCGACTAATCTATTTTAAAATTTTTTGAACCCTTGCATTCCGCAAGGGTTTTCTTCTTGCTTTCTTTTTATGGTAAAATATTTTTAATGAAATGACTACATTTCCCCCAATCTTACAAAAATGTAAGATTAAAGTCTCTTTTGTAAGGTTAGGTTATGGCAAGCGGTCTTTTTTTGATGTAAACTAGACTCATAAAGAACAAAGGAGTAACATCATGAAACCAATCTTACAGAAGAAAACAAGAAAACCAAGTCACAAAGAAATTGAGCGCGTTCAGCTGGGATGCGCTATGATGCAAGCTACATTTCATTTAATGGGATATTAAGAAAGGAGATTCTCATGACACTTTTAGATGTAAAACACGTTCAAAAAATTTATAAAACTCGTTTTCAGGGCAACCAAGTAGAGGCCCTCAAGGATATTCACTTTACCGTCGAAAAGGGTGACTACGTTGCCATCATGGGTGAGTCTGGTTCTGGTAAATCAACTCTTCTCAATATCCTAGCTATGCTGGATAAACCAAGTCGTGGCCAGGTTTACCTGAACGGAACAGACACAGCAACCATTAAAAATTCACAGGCCTCTAGCTTCCGTCGTGAAAAATTGGGCTTTGTCTTCCAAGACTTTAACTTGCTAGATACTCTGTCTGTTAAGGACAATATCTTGCTTCCGCTTGTCTTGTCAAGAAGACCTATTACGGAGATGATGAAGAAATTGGTGGTGACAGCTGAGAATCTAGGCATCAACCAATTGCAAGAGAAGTACCCTTATGAAATCTCTGGTGGGCAAAAACAGCGTGTAGCAGTAGCACGCGCCATCATCACTGAACCTGAAATTCTCCTTGCCGATGAGCCAACAGGAGCCCTTGATTCCAAGTCATCTGCAGCCTTACTTGATGTCTTTGATGAAATCAATGAGCGTGGTCAAACCATTCTCATGGTAACCCACTCAACGGCAGCAGCCAGCAGGGCTAAGCGTGTACTCTTTATCAAGGACGGCATTCTTTACAATCAAATCTACCGTGGAGAGAAGACAGAGCGTCAGATGTTCCAAGAAATCTCTGATACCTTGACTGTCATGGCAAGCGAGGTGAATTAGTATGTTTCGATTAACCAATAAGTTAGCGGTATCGAACTTGATTAAAAACCGCAAACTCTACTATCCTTTTGCGCTGGCTGTTCTCTTGGCAGTCACCGTCACCTATCTCTTTTACTCTCTAACCTTCAATCCCAAGATTTCGGAAATCCGTGGAGGGACAACCATTCAAGCTACACTTGGATTTGGTATGTTTGTCGTCACCCTTGCGTCAGCTATTATTGTCCTTTACGCTAATAGTTTTGTTATGAAAAACCGTTCCAAGGAACTGGGGATTTATGGCATGTTGGGCTTGGAGAAGCGCCATCTGATTAGTATGACCTTTAAAGAGTTGGTGCTATTTGGAATTCTAACTGTTGGAGCAGGTATCGGTATTGGAGCCTTGTTTGACAAGTTGATTTTCGCCTTCTTACTCAAACTGATGAAATTGAAGGTAGAACTAGTCGCTACCTTCCAGATGAATGTTGTCATTGCAGTACTTGTTGTCTTTGGATTGATTTTCCTAGGCCTCATGTTCCTGAATGCCCTTCGAATCGCCCGTATGAATGCTCTCCAGCTTTCTCGTGAAAAAGCTAGTGGTGAGAAAAAAGGTCGCTTCCTTCCTCTTCAAACTATTCTTGGTTCTATTAGCTTAGGAATTGGATATTATCTTTCCCTTACCGTAAAAGATCCCCTTACAGCCCTAACAACCTTCTTCTTAGCTGTTTTGCTGGTTATCTTTGGTACTTATCTATTGTTTAATGCAGGAATTACCGTTTTCCTTCAAATCTTAAAGAAAAACAAGAAGTACTATTACCAACCAAATAATCTTATCTCAGTGTCTAACTTGATTTTCCGTATGAAGAAAAATGCGGTTGGACTAGCAACTATCGCAATTTTGTCAACAATGGTTTTGGTAACCATGTCAGCAGCGACAAGCATTTTCAATGCCTCAGAATCCTTTAAAAAAGTGATGAATCCGCATGACTTTGGAATTACTGGACAAAATGTTGAAAAAGAAGATTTGGACAAACTCTTGAGCCAGTTTGCAAGTGACAAAGGTTATAGTGTCAAAGAGAAAGAAGTGCTTCGTTACAGTAACTTTGGTATTGCAAATCAAGAAGGAACCAAGTTAACCATTTTTGAAAGGGGACAAAATCGTGTCCAACCTAAAACAGTCTTCATGGTATTTGACCAAAAAGACTATGAAAATATGACTGGTCAGAAGCTTTCTCTATCAGGCAATGAGGTCGGCCTCTTCGCTAAGAATGATGGACTGAAAGGACAGAAAGCTCTAACTCTAAATAACCATCAATTTTCTGTAAAAGAAGAATTTAATACAGATTTTATTGTGAACCATGTCCCAAATCAGTTTAATATTTTTACTACTGATTACAATTACCTTGTTGTACCTGATTTACAAGCATTTTTAGACCAATTTCCAGATTCGGCTATCTATAATCAGCTTTACGGTGGTATAAATGTAAATATCAGTGAAGAAGAACAACTCAAAGTCGCTGAAGAATATGAAAAATACTTACAAAAGTTTAATGCTCAATTAAACACTGAAGGTAGCTATGTATATGGTAGCAATCTAGCAGATGCTAGTGCTCAGATGAGTGCCCTCTTTGGTGGTGTCTTCTTTATCGGTATTTTCCTATCCATTATCTTTATGGTCGGAACTGTTCTGGTCATCTACTACAAACAAATTTCTGAAGGATATGAAGACCGTGAGCGCTTTATTATCTTGCAGAAAGTTGGTTTAGATCAAAAGCAAATCAAGCAAACCATCAACAAACAGGTTTTAACTGTATTCTTCCTTCCTTTACTTTTTGCCTTCATACATCTAGCCTTTGCCTACCATATGCTTAGTCTGATTTTAAAAGTGATTGGTGTAATAGATACGACTATGATGTTGATTGTGACCTTGTCTATCTGCGCTATCTTCCTCATCGCCTATGTGCTGATTTTCATGATTACTTCAAGAAGTTATCGCAAGATTGTCCAAATGTAAAAAAAGATACCTCGACTTCAACATCGAGGTATTTCTTGTATTTTAAATGCTGAAAAGTTGTCCGAGTAAGAAGGTAACTCCCATAGTCAAGAGACCAATAGCAAGGTTTCGAATCATAGCTGTTTTGGTTGGAGCCTTTCCAAGTCTGGCACTAGTGTAACCAGTGAGAAGAAGGGCCACACCGACGATAAGGACAGTAGCAGGGATGCGGTAATCACTTGGGAAAATGGTCACTGAGAGCATTGGAGGCAAACTTCCAAGGAAAAAAGAAATAAAGCTAGAGATGGCAGCATGCCAAGGATTGGTAAACTCTTCATACTCAATCCCATATTTTTCCTCTACCAAAGCCTTGAGCGGATTATTTAAAAAGGCTTTGTTGGTGAGAAGTTGGGCTGATGTTTCACACTCACCATTTTGGATATAAGCAGTATAGAGAGACTTTTTGGCTAGCTCCATATCTTGGTCTAGCAAGAGTTTCTCACGCGCAACGGCTGCTTCCTCGGTATCTTTTTGAGTTGAAACAGATACATATTCTCCACCAGCCATTGAAAAGGCACCAGCTAAGATAGCCGCAAAACCTGATAAAAAGATAATCCAGATATTGCTCGTAGCACTGGCAACCCCGATAACCACACCAGCAATGGAAATAATTCCATCGTTGGCACCAAGAACACCCGCACGCAGGATATTTAAACGACCTGCAAAATTTGAATCGATTTCGTGATTTGTTTCTGACATACTATTCTCCTTTTTATCCAGTATAAAGGAAAAATATAAGGAAATCAATCTTTTAAAAGTATCTGAAAAAAGTTGCACGATTTTAATTTTACGAGCTTTTTAAAAGTTAGAAACAGCACTAGCTAGTAGAGAAGGATAAAAGAGAAGCAAAGCTGATAGACTAGTCCTTTTTCTAGTTATCTATGGTATAATAGGAGGTAGATTTACTAATCGGAGTAAGAAAGATTTTATGATTAAACTAGTAGCAACGGATATGGACGGAACCTTCCTAGATGGGAATGGATGCTTTGATATGGACCGCCTCAAGTCTATCTTGGCTTCCTACAAGGAAAAAGGGATATACTTTGCGGTGGCTTCGGGGCGCGGATTTCTATCTTTAGAAAAACTATTTGCTGATGTTCGTGATGACATTATTTTCATCGCTGAAAATGGCAGTTTGGTAGAGTATCAAGGTCAGGACTTATATGAAGCGACCATGTCTCGTGACTTTTATCTGGCAACTTTTGAAAAGCTGAAAACGTCACCTTATGTAGATATCAATAAACTGCTCTTGACGGGTAAGAAGGGTTCATATGTTCTAGATACGGTTGATGCAACCTATTTGAAACAGAGTCAGCATTATAATGAAAATATCCAAAAAGTAGCGAGTCTGGAAGATATTACAGATGACATTTTCAAATTTACGACCAACTTCACAGAAGAAACGCTTGAAGCTGGGGAGGCTTGGGTCAATGAAAATGTCCCTGGTGTTAAGGCCATGACAACTGGCTTTGAATCCATTGATATTGTTCTGGACTATGTCGATAAGGGTGTGGCCATTGTTGAATTAGCTAAAAAACTTGGTATCACAATGGATCAGGTTCTGGCTTTTGGAGATAATCTAAATGACTTGCATATGATGCAGGTTGTAGGACATCCTGTAGCTCCTGAAAATGCACGACCTGAAATTTTAGAATTAGCAGAGACTGTGATTGGTCACCATAAGGACCAGTCGGTTATAGCTTATATGGAGGGATTATAATGGCAGATATAAAATTGATTGCATTGGACTTGGACGGGACCTTGCTGACTACTGATAAAAGGCTGACGGATCGTACCAAGGAAACCTTGAAAGCTGCGCGTGATCGTGGTATCAAGGTCGTATTGACAACTGGTCGTCCCTTAAAAGCCATGGATTTCTTTCTCCATGAGCTAGGGACTGACGGCCACGAAGATGAGTATACGATTACTTTTAATGGTGGTTTAGTTCAGAAAAATACAGGTGAAATCCTTGATAAAACAGTCTTTTTATATGATGATGTGGCACGATTGTATGAGGAAACAGAGAAATTATCACTGCCTCTTGATGCTATCTCAGAAGGAACTGTTTATCAAATCCAATCGGACCAAGAAAGTCTTTATGCCAAATTCAATCCAGCATTGACTTTTGTACAAGTTGACTTTGAAGACTTGTCTAGTCAAATGACCTACAACAAATGCGTAACTGCCTTTGCTCAAGAACCCTTGGATACAGCTATTCAGAAGATTTCTCCAGAGTTGTTTGACCAATATGAAATCTTTAAATCACGTGAAATGTTGCTAGAGTGGTCACCAAAGAATGTTCACAAAGCAACAGGCTTGGCCAAACTAATCAGCCATCTGGGAATTGTTCAAAGTCAAGTTATGGCCTGTGGTGATGAAGCCAATGACCTTTCTATGATTGAATGGGCAGGGCTCGGTGTTGCCATGCAAAATGCTGTTCCTGAAGTCAAGGCAGTCGCAAATGTGGTGACCCCAATGACCAATGATGAGGAAGCTGTTGCCTGGGCTATCGAAGAATACGTGCTAAAGGAGAACTAAGATATGGGATTGTTTGACCGTCTATTCGGAAAAAAAGAAGAACCTAAAATCGAAGAAGTTGTAAAAGAAGCTCTGGAAAATCTTGATTTGTCTGAAGATACTGAGCCTGCCCTTACAGAAGCTGAGGAAATTCTTCAAGAAGAAGCAGAGTTTGAAATTGTTGAACAAGCTGTGCTCCAAGAAGAGGAAATCCAAGACACAGTTGAAGAAAATAACAATTTAGAGCCAGTTGTAGAAGTTCCTCAAGAAGAAATAGAAGAATTGCTAAATTCAGAAGAAGTCCCAGAGGAAGAGAATCCTGAGCTCGAAGAAGCTGTAGAAGAAAATAATTCTGAAGTGCTTGAACCAGAAACGCCTCGAGTAGAAGAAACTGTTCAGGAAAAATATGACCGCAGTCTTAAGAAAACTCGTACAGGCTTCGGTGCCCGCTTGAATGCCTTCTTTGCTAACTTCCGCTCTGTTGACGAAGAATTTTTCGAGGAACTGGAAGAATTGCTGATCATGAGTGACGTTGGTGTCCAAGTCGCTTCTAACTTAACTGAGGAGCTACGCTACGAAGCCAAGCTTGAAAACGCCAAGAAACCTGATGCCCTTCGTCGCGTCATCATTGAGAAATTGGTTGAGCTGTATGAAAAGGATGGCAACTACGATGAAAGTATCCATTTCCAAGATGGCTTGACAGTCATGCTCTTTGTTGGGGTTAATGGTGTCGGGAAAACAACTTCTATCGGTAAACTAGCCCACCGTTATAAACAAGCTGGTAAGAAGGTCATGTTGGTTGCGGCAGATACCTTCCGTGCAGGCGCAGTCGCCCAGCTAGCTGAATGGGGTCGTCGTGTAGATGTTCCAGTAGTTACTGGACCTGAAAAAGCTGACCCAGCCAGTGTAGTCTTTGATGGCATGGAACGTGCTGTGGCTGAAGGTATCGATATTCTCATGATTGACACAGCTGGTCGTCTGCAAAACAAGGACAACCTCATGGCTGAGTTGGAAAAGATTGGCCGTATCATCAAACGTGTTGTGCCAGAAGCACCGCATGAAACCTTCTTAGCACTTGATGCTTCAACAGGTCAAAACGCTCTTGTACAGGCCAAAGAATTTTCGAAAATCACTCCTTTGACAGGAATTGTCTTGACTAAGATTGACGGAACAGCTCGAGGTGGTGTTGTTCTAGCCATCCGTGAAGAACTCAATATTCCTGTAAAATTGATTGGTTTTGGTGAAAAAATCGATGATATTGGAGAATTTAACTCAGAAAACTTTATGAAAGGTCTCTTGGAAGGCTTACTCTAATCAGAAACAAAAATCCTGCAAGGAACAAACTTGCAGGAAATTTTTTTATTCTAAACGACCATCTTGACGATAGGCGATATCTGGTTGCCAAGTCCATTTAGCACCGAATTTTTCAAGTAAGTCAAAGCTTGCTTGAGGTCCCATGCTTCCAGCTTTATAGTCATGAAGTGGGGCACCATTTTCAGCCCAGAGCTCTTCGATACGGTCAATCAATTTCCATGATGCACCAACCTCATCCCAGTGGCTAAAGTTAGTTGAGTTGTTATTTAAGACGTCATAGATCAATTTCTCGTATGGTTCTGGAGAAGCACCAGTTGCGGTCGCATCTGTACGGTAATCAAGTGAGTTAGGAGCCAAGTTGAATTCTTCTCCTACTTGCTTCCCATTTAGGCTAAGAGAGAAGCCTTCTGTTGGTTGGATATAGATGGTCAAAATGTTTGGAGCAAGTGGTTCCCCAAAGATAGAATCCATTTGTTTAAAGACGATGTTGACATGAGTTCCTTTTTCAGTCAGACGTTTACCAGTACGGAAGAAGAAAGGAACACCACGGAAGCGATCGCTGTTCACAAAGAAGGCACCAGATGCAAAGGTTTCAGTTGTAGATTCTGGATTTACATTTGGCTCGCTACGATAAGAGATGTATTTCATGCCATCAATCTTACCTGAACGGTATTGACCACGGATAAAGTGTTCTTTAAGCTCTTCATCAGTTGGATGATAGAGGTTTTTAAAGACCTTAATCTTTTCAGCACGAATCTCGTCTTTTGTGAAGCTTGCTGGCTTATCCATGGCAAGCAGAGAAAGCAGTTGCAAAGTATGGTTTTGTACCATGTCACGGAGGGCACCAGATTGGTCATAGTAGCCACCACGCTCTTCTACACCCAAGCGCTCTGCAAAGGTAATTTGAACATTATCGATAAAGTCCTTGTTCCAAACATTTTCAAAAATCAAGTTTGCAAAGCGAACTGCAAAGATACTTTGAATCATTTCCTTACCAAGATAATGGTCGATACGGAAAATTTGTTCTTCGTCAAATGTTGCTAGGAGTTCATCATTTAACTTGCTTGCAGTTGCGTAATCTGTACCAAATGGTTTCTCAACGATTAAACGCTCAAAACCTTTACCATCTACGATGTTTTCAGACTTGAGGTGTTTAGCAATAGTTCCAAAGAATTGAGGAGCCATAGACAAGAAGAAGAGCTTGTTGTGTTCAGCTTGGTACTTGTCATTTAGTTCAGCCTGTAATTGACGTAGAGCAATGTAGTGTTCTGTATCATTGACATCATGGCTTTGATAGTAGAAGTGACTAGCGAACTCCTGAGCTTGTTCGGTACTATCTGCCAAATCAAGGATAGATTCAACTACTACAGATTCAAAATATTCCTTGCTCCAAGGACGACGGGCAGTTCCAATAACGGCAAAGTGCTCGGAAAGATTGCCGGATTTATATAGTCTAAAAAGGGAAGGGTAGAGCTTGCGTTTAGCCAGGTCTCCACTCGCACCGAAAATTGTAACAATAACCTTAGATGACATCTAGCTACCTAATTTCTATTTTTATTCCTAGTCTTGCTAGGTATGAGGAAATCTCATTTCATAAACTTAATTCTAACATAATTTTCCGAAAAATCAAAAAATCCAATACGAGATAGAAAAAAACTGCAAGGAAATCCTTACAGTTTGAGTTTAAACGTTTAAGACCTTGTCCAAGAACTCTTTCAGACGAGGGTGTTGAGGGTTATCAAAGATTTGGTCAGGTGTTCCGTCTTCAAGGAACTCGCCATCTGCAGTAAAGATAACGCGGTTGGCAACCTGACGAGCAAATCCCATCTCATGAGTTACGATAATCATGGTCATGCCTTGCTCAGCCAATTCCTTCATAACGTTCAATACATCTCCAACCATCTCAGGGTCAAGGGCTGAAGTTGGTTCATCAAATAGCATAATGTCTGGATTCATTGCTAGTCCACGAGCGATGGCCACACGTTGTTTTTGACCACCTGATAGGCTATCTGGGTTAGCATTAGCTTTATCTGCTAGTCCAACCTTTTCAAGCAACTCCATTCCCAATTTCTCAGCTTCTTCCTTAGTCATCAACTTGTGCTCGATAGGAGCAAAGGTGATGTTGTCCAAAACAGACATATGTGGGAAGAGGTTGAAGTGTTGGAATACCATCCCAATATTTTCACGGACGTGGTCAACGTTGGTTGTTTTTTCAGTTAAGTCATAACCGTTCACAGTGATGTGACCACTAGTGACCTCTTCTAGAAGATTAAGGCTACGAAGGAAGGTTGACTTACCAGAACCTGAAGGACCGATGATACAAACAACATCGCCTTCATAGAACTTAGTCGTAATTCCTTTTAAAACTTCATTTTTACCATAGTGCTTGTGTAAATCATTTACATCAATTTTTAATTTTGCCATTAACGAATCCTCTTTTCTAAGCGTTTCGCTAGTCTAGTCAAAAGTGTGATAATTACAAGATAGAAGATAGCAAGGATTGCATACATCTTGAAACTTTGGTAGTTACGGGCAATGATAATCTTACCAGTTTGGAAGAGTTCAACTAAACCGATAGCAGATACGATAGTTGTATCTTTAAGAGCGATAACGAATTGGTTAACAAAGTTTGGCAACATCAATTTAGTTGCTTGTGGCAAGATAATCTTACGCATGGTTTTTCCATAAGAGATACCCAAGCTTCGGCTGGCTTCCATTTGACCAACTGGAACGGCCTGAATACCACCACGAACGATTTCAGCGATATAAGCGGCTGCATTGAGCGATAGGGCAATGGTACCAGCTACAAAGTCGTTAATTGGACTTTGTTGGCCTGTAATAGACTCAATGAAGTTTGGAATTCCCCAGAAGATGAAGGCTGCAAGAATCATCAATGGAATACCACGGATAACGTCAACGAAAATCTCAGAGATGACGCGAAGAGATTTGTATGGGCTAACGCTAAACATACCGAAGATAATCCCGATGACAATGGCAATAGCAAACGAGATAAGAGCTAGAGCAAGAGTGATACCAAGACCGCTAAGGAGTTGTTTGTAGTTGTTTTGGAGCAAGCCCCAGATTGTTGTTTCATCAACAGTGCTTGTTGAATCAGTTGAAGATTCGCTAGCTAGGTATTTATCAAGAATCTTTTGGAATTCACCGTTTGCTTTAAGGTTTGCAAGTCCGTTATTGAACATTTCAATCAATTCTGGATTTGCTCCTTTTTTAACAGCAAAGGCTGTTTCACCGATTGGAGTTCCAGCGATTGGAGTTTTCAATTTTTGCCCTTGGCTGATAGAATATTTGAGAACAGGCTCATCATCCATAACAGCATCAATAGCACCAGTATTTAAACTGTCATACATTGATGAACCATCAGCGAAGGTTTTGATTTTGTAACCGTATTTGCTTTGATTTTCTGTTAGGAAGGTTTGAGAAGCAGTTCCGTTTTTAACACCGACTGTCTTTCCTTTCAAATCTTCATAAGAAGAAATGGTACTTGATTCTTTGACACCAAGGATAGTATTGGCAGTGTAGTATGATTCTGAGAAGTCAAAAGTTGCCTTACGAGCATCTGTGACAGACATACCGGCAATGATACCATCAGCTTGACCAGCTTGGACAGCACTGATAGCTGCATCGAAACCAGGATTGGTAATTTCAATTTCAAAACCTTGGTCTTTAGCGATTGCCTTAATCAAGTCCATATCAATACCAGTAAATTGGTTGCTTGAGTTTTGGAACACAAAAGGTGCAAAAGAAGAATCACTGGCAATGATGTATTTAGCTTTAACAGGAGTTGCTTTTAGACCTGCTGCAGTCGTTGTAGTTGGTACTGCTGAAGAAGATGAAGCAGTCCATTTCTTGATGATTTTATCAAGACTACCATCTTTTTTCATTTCAGCCAAGGCTTGGTTAAATTCAGTAACTAGGTGCTCGTATTTGCTTCCTTTTTTAACACCGAAAGCAAAACTTCCTACAGCTTCACCATCCATTTCAATATGGAGGTCTTGACCTTGGTTAATAGCATACTCAATAACCGGTTTGTCATCCATCATGGCATCAATGGCACCAGCACTCAAGCTGTTGTTCATCAAATCACCAGTGTCAAATGTTTTAATACTAAAGCCATATTTGTCCTTGATACTTTCAAGGAAACGTTGAGCGGCTGTTCCGTTTTTAACACCAACAGTTTTACCTTTTAATTGGTCGTACTGACTAATCTTGTGTGACTTTGTAGTAGCAATGACAACTTTTGTATCATAGTAAGTATCAGACATGGTGAAAACTTTTTCACGTTCTGCAGTTTTTGTCATTCCAGCCATGATTGCGTCAGCTTGACCAGCTTGAACCGCATTTACTGCTGCGTCAAAACCAGGATAAGACATCTGAATGTTCCATCCTTTAATCTCAGCGACTTTGTTGATAATGTCAACATCAATTCCTTTATAAGTTTGATCTGAATCTTTAAACTCAAAAGGTGCATAGGCGGTATCAGAAACAATCTTAATCGTCTCAGCTTTCGCAATACCTAATGAGAAAATTGGGAATAAAATTAGCAAAAATGCTAGAAATTTTTTCTTCATTTTTAGTCTCCTTTTCCGAATATTTTCCCATTATATCAGAAAAAGTAAAAAAAGGCAAATTTTTATATTTCTGTGTTAGAAAATATAACATTGGATTTTCCTTTTCTTTCTTGAATTGCTACTATAAAGTGCTATAATAATAGTATATAATAGAAGAAGAGAGGACAGGAATATGAAGAACAAAAGGATATTTAAAGACTTCCAAGCTTCAAAAATGAATTTAAACATTTACACAAGCCCCTTGTTAGCCTTTGTTTTTGTCTTCATAGGAGAGTTTGTGGCTTATACTCTGTATGGTATTAGCTTGTTAGCTCTCATCGGACTTGCTAGAAATTTTGGAGAAGCTGGTCAAAATCTTGCAACCTACTTGCAGACCTTGCATCAGACCTTGACGGATCAATCAAGTGATTTTCGTTTAATTTTAGAATTGCTGTCCTTTGGTTTCGTTCTCAACACTGTGTTCAGATGGACTAGAAAAGTTGAGAAGAGACCTATTCGAACTTTAGGATTTTATAAAGAAAATTTCCTCAGCAATCTTCTTAAAGGATTTGGTCTAGGCCTGGCACTTTTCCTTCTGACCTTGTTAGGTTTAGTAGCCTTAGGGCAATATCGTTTTGATTCCTTTCACTTGAATCCTTATTCACTTGCCTTTGTCATTTTTACTATCCCATTTTGGATTTTACAGGGAACAACAGAAGAAGTGGTGGCTCGTGCTTGGCTCCTTCCTCAATTAGCATCAAGAACCAATCTAAAACTAGCTGTTCTTATATCTAGCCTGTTCTTTACCCTGCTTCATATGGGCAATTCTGGCCTCACGCCTCTATCTCTAGTAAATCTCTTTTTATTCGGAGTTGCCATGTCACTTTACCTACTCAAAACAGATACAGTTTGGGGTGTTGCAGGTATTCATGGCGCCTGGAATTTTGCTCAGGGAAATTTATTTGGGATTTTAGTTAGTGGTCAGCCGTCGGGTACATCGCTAATGACCTTTTTACCACAAGGTAATCAGAGCTGGCTATCAGGTGGCTCTTTTGGGATAGAAGGATCTATCATGACAAGTCTGGTCTTGCTACTGCTGATTGTCTATCTCGCCTATCAATTAAAGAAAGAAAATGAAAGGATGTGACTTAGGTCCGTCCTTTTCTTCGTGAAAATGATTCAAGTATGCTAAAATAGGAATAGCACATGGAGAGAGGATTCTTATGATCAATCGCATTACAGATAATCAATTTAAACTAGTATCAAAATATCAACCATCAGGAGATCAACCACAAGCTATCGAGCAGTTGGTTGATAATATAGAGGGTGGAGAAAAAGCTCAGATTCTGATGGGGGCGACTGGAACAGGGAAGACCTATACCATGAGTCAGGTCATTTCCAAAGTCAATAAACCCACTCTGGTCATTGCTCACAATAAGACTCTGGCAGGACAGCTATATGGGGAGTTTAAAGAATTTTTCCCTGAGAATGCTGTTGAGTACTTTGTGTCTTACTATGATTATTACCAGCCAGAGGCCTATGTTCCTTCTAGTGATACCTATATTGAGAAGGACAGCTCTGTCAATGACGAGATTGACAAGCTCCGCCATTCAGCGACTTCAGCCCTTTTGGAGCGTAATGATGTCATTGTTGTGGCTTCAGTCTCTTGTATCTATGGTTTAGGTTCGCCCAAGGAATACGCTGATAGCGTAGTTAGTCTCCGTCCAGGTCTGGAGATTTCTCGTGATAAACTTTTGAATGATTTGGTTGATATCCAGTTTGAGCGAAACGATATTGATTTTCAACGGGGAAGATTTCGCGTTCGTGGGGATGTGGTGGAGATTTTCCCAGCTTCCAGAGATGAACATGCATTTCGAGTAGAATTTTTTGGTGATGAGATTGACCGAATCCGTGAGGTTGAGGCTTTGACAGGTCAGGTATTGGGAGAAGTGGATCATTTGGCGATTTTCCCAGCTACTCACTTTGTGACCAATGATGACCACATGGAAGTTGCCATTGCCAAGATTCAGGCCGAGTTGGAGGAGCAGTTAGCTATCTTTGAAAAGGAAGGCAAATTACTTGAAGCCCAGCGCTTGAAACAACGGACAGAGTACGATATCGAAATGCTGCGTGAGATGGGCTATACCAACGGGGTTGAAAACTATTCACGCCTCATGGATGGACGGAGCGAAGGTGAGCCTCCTTATACGCTCTTAGATTTCTTCCCAGATGATTTCTTGATTATGATTGATGAGAGCCACATGACCATGGGGCAGATCAAGGGCATGTACAATGGAGACCGCTCTCGTAAGGAAATGCTGGTTAATTATGGTTTCCGTTTGCCGTCTGCTCTTGACAATCGTCCTCTCCGTCGTGAGGAGTTTGAAAGTCATGTGCACCAGATTGTTTACGTTTCAGCGACACCTGGTGACTATGAAAATGAACAGACTGAGACAGTGATTGAGCAAATCATTCGTCCGACAGGGCTTTTGGATCCTGAGGTGGAAGTACGTCCGACCATGGGACAGATTGATGACCTCTTAGGTGAAATCAATGCCCGTGTTGAAAAGAATGAACGAACCTTTATCACAACCTTGACCAAGAAAATGGCAGAGGACTTAACCGACTACTTCAAGGAAATGGGTATCAAGGTCAAGTACATGCACTCGGATATCAAGACCTTGGAACGGACGGAGATTATCCGTGACCTGCGCTTGGGTGTCTTTGATGTCTTGGTCGGAATCAACCTCCTTCGTGAAGGGATTGACGTACCCGAAGTAAGCTTGGTTGCCATTCTCGATGCTGACAAGGAAGGTTTCCTTCGTAACGAGCGTGGACTCATCCAGACCATTGGACGTGCTGCCCGTAACAGCGAAGGCCATGTCATCATGTACGCTGACACAGTTACCCAGTCTATGCAACGTGCTATCGATGAAACTGCTCGCCGTCGCAAAATCCAGATGGCCTATAATGAAGAACACGGTATTGTGCCTCAGACAATCAAGAAAGAAATCCGTGATCTGATTGCTGTGACCAAGGCAGTTGCCAAGGAAGAAGAAAAAGAAGTCGATATCAATAGTCTCAACAAACAAGAACGCAAAGAACTTGTCAAGAAACTAGAAAAACAAATGCAAGAAGCTGTCGAAGTGCTTGACTTTGAACTCGCAGCTCAGATCCGTGATATGATGCTGGAAGTCAAGGCGTTGGATTAGGGGAATTTTATGAATATTTTAGTTATTAATGGACATCCTGATAAAGAAAGTTACTGCCAAGCAATTTTTCAAACGATTGTAGAAAATATAGACTCAAAGAGACATGAACTTGAAATGATTAATCTTAATGAGGAAGAGTTTGATCCTGTTTTACGTTATGGTTATCGACAAAGGATGGAGGACGATCCGTTTATTCTACGATCTCAGGAATTAATTCAGTGGGCAGATCATTTCATTTTTGTTTATCCAATTTGGTGGAGTAGTATGCCTAGTCTATTGAAGGGGTGGATTGATCGTGTTTTTACGCCAGGCATTGCATACTCAGCAAATAATCGAGGAAGCTTTATTTTGAACTACTTGAGAGGTAATCAGTTTAAAAAGTTACTAAAAGGAAAAACAGCTAGTATTTATGCAACATCTATGGCACCAACTTGGTGGTACAAAGTATTTTCAGGTCCAGTTAACATTCCAGACAGTTATGGGATATCAGTATTAAAGAATGCTGTATTAAATCACTGTGGCATAAAAACAAAGAGGGTTTCAATCTTAGGAGAGTTAGGCCGTGAAGTGAATACAAGTTCAACAAGAGAAAAATTTCTACAAAAAGTAGCAAAGGAAGTCAGACTGTTGGATTAAGGAGAAGAAAATAAATGACGGTTATTATCAAATTAATGGAAACTCCAGAAGAGATAGAAGGTAAATCACTTGTTCACTGGCAAACGTGGAGAGAGGCTTATGACAATCTTTTGCCTGCAGAATTTCAGGAGACAATGACATTAGAAAGATGTCGATTTTTTAGTCAAAAGTATTCAGAAAATACATTGATTGCGATAGATGGCATGAAGGTAGTTGGTTTTATCAGTTATGGAAACTTTCGTGATGAGACTATTCAAGCTGGTGAAATTATTGCTTTATATGTTTTAAAAGACTATTATGGAAAAGGTATCGCACAAAAGCTAGTGAAAGTAGCTTTGACTGCTCTTGATTCTTTTTCTGAAATTTTCTTATGGGTATTGAAAGATAATAAGCGCGCCATTGCTTTCTATCAAAAAATGGGTTTTACTTTTGATGGTCAAGAAAAAATACTTGAACTTGGAAAGCCTATAAAGGAAAAACGGATGGTGTTCTATTCTAAATAATTTTAAAAAGTAGAAGCTAGAATCTCTGGAACCAAATCTGAAAATTTAATAACTTAGAAAGCGAGTAAATTTATGTCCCGTTCCCAATTAACGATTTTAACAAACATTTGTCTGATTGAAGACATCGAAACCCAGAGCGTGGTGATGCAGTATCGCGCTCCTGAAAACAATCGCTGGTCTGGATATGCCTTTCCAGGAGGCCATGTAGAAAACGGCGAGTCTTTCGCAGAGTCTGTCATTCGTGAAATATATGAAGAAACAGGGTTGACTATCCAAAATCCTCAACTTGTCGGCATTAAAAATTGGCCACTAGATACAGGTGGGCGCTATATTGTCGTTTGTTATAAGGCAACTGAGTTCTCTGGTACCCTTCGCTCTTCAGATGAAGGAGAAGTTTCTTGGGTGCAAAAAGACCAGATTCCAAACTTGGATCTGGCCTATGATATGCTACCTTTGATGGAGATGATGGAAGCTCCGGACAAATCTGAATTTTTCTACCCTCGCCGTACTGAAGATGGTTGGGAGAAGGAAATCTTTTAGTCTTTTACTAAATAACCAAGCTGATCCAAGGCCTCCTCGATATAGTGGAGGTCTTGTTGTGTTTCGGCTTCGACTAGATGGTAGTGGATACCATCTGTTAATTCAGACAGAGGTCTAAAGTCTGAATGCTCGACTTGTTCTAGAAAATGCTGAACATCTCGGCGACAAGACAGTTTAAGTAAGGTTTCAATTTCTCCATAGACGGGATGGTCAATCAAGGTGTTTTGAACACGTCCACCATTATCTACGATGGCAAGGAGTTCTTGACCCATTTCTTCAACTTCATGTTTCACTTTAAAAAGTTTGTGGACGTATGGATTAACATCAACTTGCTTATAGACGTAGCCACGATTGGTGGATAGGATAGGAGCGCCATCGGCTCTTAAAATTGCAATGTCCTGTACAATGACCTGACGTGTGACATGAAAATGTTCCGCCAAACTTTGGCCATTAAGGGCTTTAGGAGCTTCTTTCAAGAGTTGGAGCAGAGCTTGTTTGCGATCTTTTGTCATAGTTCTTCCTTTTAACGGCGTTTTCGAAGCACTTTATAGACAGCTAGTGCTAATGTATAGTCTACCATACTATGGATAATTGTGCCAAATCCAACCAGCACAAATAGAACATAAAACATATTTTCTACATTGGTACCAGAAGTTGCGTAAAAAACGACACAGGCCAATACTTCAGCAAGGGCATGGACAAGCGCTAACACAAAGTTAAAAATCCAGGAAGCTTTTGGTTTATCTAGGGTATCAGGGAATTTTTGTAGGTAAAGAGCTCCCAATGTCCCAAAAAAGATATGGGAAAAAGCTCGAAAAACGATAACCATGGGATAGCCAGCCATCAAAAATCCAAAACTAGAGGCTAGGATGACAAAAACAGCCATCAAGGGCGATAAGAACATGGCAATAAAAATAGCGATGTGGCTTCCTAAAGTATAGGAAGCAGGTGGAATGACGATTTTGAAAGGCATAACAATTGGAATCAAAATCGCAATAGCCGTTAAGAGGGCAGTCATTGTCATAAATTGTGTCTTTTTCCGTGTGTTCATAAGAATCTCCTTTTTAACTGTATATACACTAGTATAGTACAATAAACAAGACAATAAATCAAGGATTTACTTAGGCGTATAAGTCATTTCTTAGTTAAAGACTAGTAAACATTTCACTAAAAACACAAAATACATCAAATAAAATCTCCACCTTCAAGTATGAAAGCGGAGATTATTTTTATTTCTTCAAGGTTTGTAGTCGTGGAACAATGGCTAGGGTTAGAACTGCGGAAATGACTAATTCAGCAATCGAATTTGTTGAGATAACAGTTGCTAGGAGTTTTTGGATATTACCATCAAAGACATTTCCAAAAAGGTAGAAAATTCCACCAAGTACAAAGACTGTGTTGGTAAGTGAACCCAGGGCACCAGCTAGAATCAGACCAGTCTTGTTTTTCATTAATTTATAGACTAGATAAGGAGTTAAACCAATCAAAATACGTGGGACAATTGCAATGATAGCTGAGTAGATGTTTCCGTTTGGTACAAATGGGGAGAAGAGGTAACTTGTCGGTAGAATTGTAATCGTGTTAACAGTTAAGCTAAGTAGCCCCATCAAAAATCCAAGTGTAACTCCAACGCGTGGACCGTAAATAATGCTGGCAATAATGACAGGAATATGAACGATGGTCGGTTTGATTGGAAATGGAAAAAGGTTAAAGATAAGTGAGCTCAGAAAGTGTATCACGAGCATGGTTGCAAAAAAGATAGCAATGGGTGCAATATTAGAGCGTTTTTTCATCGAGAGTTTCCTTTATTCTTTCTAAAATAATTGTGAGGTCAGCTAAAGCTCCTCGTCCATGGTCGCCACAAGCTAGTAGGGATTCTTTAGGAGCAATCAGCTGATAGCCGTAGCTTTCTAATGTTTTCAGATTAGCCTGAGTTGCCGGATGGTCATACATTTTTGTATTCATTGCTGGTGCGATGAGTTTTGGGATATGACTTGGCAAGGCTAGAGCCGTACTGGTTACCATGTTGTCCGCAAATCCGTGGGCTAGTTTTGCAATAGTGTTAGCAGTTGCAGGGGCCACAATAAATAAATCCGCCTTTTTTCCAAGTTCGATATGATTGACCTGATCAGGATAGGGTTCCTTCATGACATCCAAGTGGACAGGATTCTGTGAGAGTACCTGTAGTGTCAAAGGTTGGATAAACTCTGTAGCAGCCTGAGTCATTAAAACAGTGACTTGGTGGCCTTGTTTTTTTAGAGAACTGACTAAATCTGCCGACTTGTAAGAGGCGATTGAGCCCGTTACAGCCAAGAGAATATGTGCCATAGCTTTCCTTTCTATGAATGATAGGCTTGAATTTTTTTAAGGAGGAGTTCTGCAATTTCTTCTTTAGTCTGGACTGTTTGAAGCTGATCTTTTTCAACAAAGATTGCACGATGCTGGTTCGCTGAGATTTGAGTGAGGTCATTTGCGATAATCAAGTCTGCTTGGTTTTTGATAAGACTTTTTCTAGCAATGTCAACCAGATAGTCTTCGTTAACATCAACCAGCAGTTTGAAACCAATCAGATGAATAGCAGGATTCCACTCCTTGACTAGAGAGATGATTTTGGGTGTCTTTTTTAGGAACAAAACCTGAACCTCGTCAGTTGAAGAAATCTTAGCTTGATGATTTTGCTTGCTTAAAAATTCTTCTAGATTAGAGCTAGCCTGAACTTCCTCCAGCCCTGTCATATAGACAGGAGTGTAATCAGATACGGCCATTGAGTGAATCAAAACCTGATAATCTGCAACACGTTCTTTCATTTCCAGAAGAAGGTTCTTGGTATTGTTAATTTCTCGAATGTTTAGGTTGGGATGGGCTTCTGGCTTCACGGCTCGTTTTGTTGTTATCAAACAAACTTCATGCCCTGCAGCAAGCAAAGTTTCTGTGATGATTTTTCCCAAGCGACCTGTAGAATGGTTAGTGATAGAGCGGACGCTATCGATAGCTTCACTGGTACCGCCCGATGTAACTAAAATTTTCATAGCACTATTGTACACAAAAATAAACGGTAAGTAAAATGAAAGTGATAAAATTTTGGTAAAAGGAAAGAATATAGTTTCAAACTATAAAGCCATATAAAATTTAAGAAAGGAGTCTAAAAACCTTAAAAATAAGGATATTTACGAACGTTTAGAGAGTTTTCGGATGTTAAAAATCTTGTTTTGTGTTATAATGAATTATCATATAAGAGTTTAGAGGAGTTTTGAATGAAAACAGATATTGAAATCGCACAGAGTATTGAGTTGAAGCAAATCGTTGATGTTGTAGAGAAACTTGGTATTTCTTACGATGATTTGGAGTTGTACGGAAAGTACAAGGCTAAGCTCAGCTTTGATAAAATTCGTGCAGTTGAGAGCAATCCAGTTGGAAAATTGATTCTGGTTACTGCCATCAATCCAACACCTGCAGGTGAAGGAAAATCAACCATTACCATTGGTCTGGCGGATGCCTTGAACAAGATTGGCAAGAAAACCATGATTGCTATCCGCGAACCATCTCTTGGTCCAGTAATGGGGATTAAAGGGGGTGCTGCTGGTGGTGGTTATGCTCAAGTTCTGCCAATGGAAGACATCAACCTACACTTTACGGGGGACATGCATGCCATTACGACTGCCAACAATGCGCTTTCTGCCTTGATTGACAACCACTTACACCAAGGAAATGAGTTGGGAATTGACCAACGTCGTATCCTTTGGAAACGTGTTGTGGACTTGAACGACCGTGCTCTTCGCCATGTGACCGTTGGACTTGGTGGTCCTCTAAATGGTATCCCACGTGAGGATGGCTTTGACATTACAGTTGCTTCCGAAATCATGGCGATTCTTTGCTTGGCAACAGACATCGAGGACTTGAAACGCCGTTTGTCTAATATCGTTATCGGTTATCGCTATGACCGTACACCTGTTTCTGTAGGTGATTTGCAGGTTGAAGGTGCCTTAGCTTTGATTTTGAAGGATGCGATTAAGCCGAACCTGGTTCAGACAATTTACGGAACACCTGCCTTTGTACATGGTGGTCCATTTGCCAATATCGCTCACGGATGTAACTCTGTCTTGGCAACTACAACAGCCCTTCACTTGGCTGATTACACAGTTACTGAAGCTGGTTTTGGTGCAGACCTTGGTGCCGAGAAATTCCTTGATATTAAGACACCAAATTTGCCAACATCTCCAGATGCAGTAGTTATTGTAGCAACCCTTCGTGCCCTTAAGATGAATGGTGGCGTGGCTAAAGACGCTTTGACAGAGGAAAATGTGGAGGCGGTGCGTGCCGGTTTTGCTAACTTGAAACGCCATGTTGAAAATATCCGTAAGTTCGGTATTCCAGCAGTCGTAGCTATTAATGAATTTGTCTCTGATACAGAAACTGAAATTGCAGCCTTGAAAGAACTTTGTGCCTCAATCGATGTACCAGTTGAATTGGCTAGTGTCTGGGCTGATGGTGCTGAAGGTGGAGTAGCACTTGCTGAAACAGTTGTTAAGACTATCTCTGAAAATCCAGCTAACTACAAACGTTTGTATGATAATGACCTTTCTGTCCAAGAAAAGATTGAAAAGATTGTTACTGAAATCTATCGTGGTAGCAAAGTAAACTTTGAGAAGAAAGCTCAAACACAAATTGCTCAAATCGTTCAAAACGGTTGGGACAAATTGCCAATCTGTATGGCTAAGACCCAGTATAGCTTCTCAGACAATCCAAATGCACTTGGAGCACCTGAAAACTTTGAAATTACCATTCGCGAATTGGTGCCAAAATTAGGTGCAGGCTTCATCGTTGCCCTAACTGGGGACGTGATGACCATGCCGGGTCTTCCAAAACGACCAGCAGCTCTCAATATGGATGTTGAAAGTGACGGAACAGTCCTAGGTTTGTTCTAGTATATTGTAATTGACTTTATACTCTTCGAAAATCTCTTCAAACCACGTCAGCTTCACCTTGCCGTACTCAAGTACAGCCTGCGGCTGGCTTCCTAGTTTGCACTTCGATTTTCATTGAGTAAGAAATGAGTTTGGAAATACTATCCAAGCTCATTTTTTATCTAGATATAAGAAGTTGCCTTCTACACGTAACCAGTCTAGGTAAAGATATTTTCCCTGAATTCTGATATAATAGAAATATTGACTTCAAGAGTAAGGAAGAGAAGATGAACGCATTATTAAATGGAATGAATGACCGTCAGGCTGAGGCGGTGCAAACGACAGAAGGTCCCTTGTTAATCATGGCAGGGGCTGGTTCTGGAAAGACTCGTGTTTTGACCCACCGCATTGCTTATCTGATTGATGAAAAGCTGGTCAATCCCTGGAATATCTTGGCCATTACCTTTACTAATAAGGCTGCGCGTGAGATGAAGGAGCGTGCTTATAGCCTCAATCCAGCCACCCAGGACTGTCTGATAGCGACCTTTCACTCCATGTGTGTTCGTATTCTGCGTCGTGATGCGGATCATATTGGCTACAATCGTAATTTTACTATTGTGGATCCTGGTGAACAGCGAACGCTCATGAAACGCATTCTCAAGCAGTTGAACTTGGATCCTAAAAAATGGAATGAACGAACTATTTTGGGAACCATTTCCAATGCTAAGAATGACTTGATTGATGATGTGGCTTATGCTGCTCAAGCTGGTGATATGTATACGCAAATCGTGGCCCAGTGTTACACTGCTTATCAAAAAGAGCTTCGTCAGTCGGAGTCGGTTGACTTTGATGATTTGATTATGCTGACCCTGCGTCTCTTTGATCAAAATCCTGATGTTTTGACTTACTATCAACAGAAATTCCAATACATCCACGTTGATGAGTACCAAGATACCAACCATGCCCAGTACCAACTAGTCAAACTCTTAGCGTCTCGCTTTAAAAATATCTGTGTGGTTGGGGATGCGGACCAGTCTATCTACGGTTGGCGTGGTGCTGATATGCAGAATATCTTGGACTTCGAAAAGGATTATCCCCAAGCCAAGGTTGTTTTGTTGGAGGAGAATTACCGCTCCACTAAAACCATTCTTCAAGCGGCCAACGAGGTCATTAAAAACAATAAAAATCGCCGTCCTAAGAATCTCTGGACTCAAAATGCTGATGGGGAACAAATCGTTTACTATCGTGCCAATGATGAGCTAGATGAAGCTGTATTTGTAGCCAGAACTATCGATGAACTTGGTCGGAGTCAAAACTTCCTTCACAAGGATTTTGCAGTTCTCTATCGTACAAATGCGCAGTCCCGTACTATTGAGGAAGCCTTGCTCAAGTCAAATATTCCTTATACCATGGTTGGCGGAACCAAGTTCTACAGCCGTAAGGAAATCCGAGATATTATTGCTTACCTCAATCTTATTGCCAATTTGAGTGACAATATCAGTTTTGAGCGTATTATCAACGAGCCGAAACGTGGAATTGGCCCAGGCACTGTTGAGAAAATCCGTGATTTTGCGAATATGCAAGATATGTCTATGCTGGATGCTTCAGCAAACATTATGTTATCTGGTATCAAGGGTAAAGCAGCCCAGTCTATCTGGGATTTTGCCAATATGATTCTAGATTTACGAGAGCAGCTAGATCAATTAAATATTACAGAGTTGGTTGAGGCCGTCCTAGAAAAAACAGGTTACGTAGATATTCTAAATGCTCAAGCGACTTTAGAAAGCAAGGCTAGGGTTGAAAATATTGAAGAGTTCCTTTCTGTGACGAAAAACTTTGATGACACCTCTGATGGACCAGAAGAAGAAACTGGTTTGGACAAACTAAGTCGTTTCTTAAATGACCTGGCCTTGATTGCTGATACAGATTCAGGTAGTCAGGAGACATCAGAAGTGACCCTAATGACCCTGCATGCTGCCAAAGGTCTCGAGTTTCCAGTTGTCTTTTTGATTGGGATGGAAGAGAATGTCTTTCCGCTTAGCCGCGCGGCTGAGGATCTAGATGAATTAGAAGAAGAACGCCGTCTGGCCTATGTAGGAATTACGCGTGCAGAGAAAATTCTCTATCTGACAAATGCCAATTCGCGCCTGCTTTTTGGTCGTACTAACTACAACCGTCCGACTCGTTTTATTAACGAAATCAGCTCAGACTTACTTGAGTATCAAGGTCTGGCTCGTCCTGTAAATACAAGCTTTAAGGCATCTTATAGCAGTGGTGGTCTCGCCTTTGGTCAAGGTATGAGTCTTGCCCAGGCCCTTCAAGACCGTAAACGCGGTGTGGCACCAAAAACTATCCAGTCAAGCGGTCTCCCATTTGGTCAATTTACAGCTGGAACAAAATCAGCGTCTAGTGAGGCAAATTGGTCTATTGGTGACATTGCCCTCCACAAGAAATGGGGAGAGGGAACTGTTCTGGAAGTTTCAGGAAGCGGTGCTACGCAGGAATTAAAAATCAATTTCCCAGAAGTAGGTTTGAAAAAACTTTTAGCTAGTGTAGCCCCAATTGAGAAAAAAATATAATTTTCCATCCTTCTCACGAATAATAAAGTGAGGAGGATTTTTATGTACAGTATTTCATTTCAAGAAGATTCACTATTGCCAAGAGAAAGACTAGCCAAGGAAGGAGTAGAAGCGCTTAGTAATCAAGAGTTGTTAGCTATTTTACTCAGGACAGGAACACGGCAAGTCAGTGTTTTTGAAATTGCCCAGAAAGTTTTGAACAACCTTTCAAGTCTAACGGATTTGAAAAAAATGACCCTGCAGGAATTGCAGAGTCTATCTGGTATCGGCCGTGTTAAGGCCATAGAGTTACAAGCTATGATTGAACTGGGGCATCGTATTCATAAACATGAGACTATTGAGATGGAAAGTATTCTCAGTAGCCAAAAGCTGGCCAAGAAGATGCAGCAGGAGTTGGGACATAAAAAACAAGAGCACCTGGTGGCGCTCTATCTCAATACTCAAAATCAAATCATCCATCAACAGACCATTTTTATCGGCTCAGCTACTCGTAGTATTGCTGAACCACGTGAGATTCTTCACTATGCTATCAAGCATATGGCGACTTCACTCATCTTGGTCCATAATCATCCTTCAGGAGCGGTAGCGCCTAGTCGAAATGATGATCATGTAACTAAGCTTGTCAAAGAAGCCTGTGACTTGATGGGGATTGTCCTATTGGACCATTTGATTGTCTCCCATTCTAGTTACTTTAGTTACCGTGAAAAGACAGATTTAATTTAAAGTTCATTTACGACATAGTCAAAGAGGTTTTTATCTTTGGGACGATTTTCAAATAGAAATTCTGGATGCCATTGGACACCGAGGAAGGCAATGGCATCCGTACTCATAACAGCTTCAATGATACCATCTTTAGGATCATGAGCCACAATTTTTAAATTTGGTGCTAAATCCTTGATGCTCTGGTGGTGGAAGGAGTTGATATGGGAAATTTCTCCATAGATTTCTCGAAGAACTGTATCAGGTTCTGTTACCAATCGCTGAGTTGTGTACTCAGCAGAACAATCCTGCCAATGGTCTTCGATATCTTGGTACAAAGTTCCACCCATGGCAACGTTAAAGAGTTGAGTTCCACGGCAGACAGAAAAAATTGGCTTTTTCTGTTTAATAGCTTCCTTGATGAGGGCCAGTTCAAAGATATCCCTTTGAAGGTGGTAGTCATCACTATCGATGGTTTTTGGTTCACCATAGAATTTTGGATCAACATTTTGCCCACCTGTCAAGATGAGCTTGTCAATCATACTGATATAGTGGAAGGCCATTTCTTGATCACCAATCGGTAGGATGATGGGAATTCCTCCAGCTTCTTTAACGCCTTCAACAAAGCCTTTTGCTACGTAGCTCATCATGATGTCATCATCTGGATGAGTTTTTTCGTTTCCTGTAATCCCTATAACTGGTTTTTTCATAAAATGATTTTCGCTTTCTAATCCTCTTTTCGCATGAAGTAGAGGAGGGTTTGGAGTTCACTTGTCAAATCGACATACTGAACGACCACGTCTTTTGGTAAATGCAGATGGACTGGTGAAAAACTGAGAATTCCTTTCACGCCAGCATCCACCAAGAGATTGGCAACCTCTTGTGACTTGACGCTGGGAACGGTCAGGATAGCAGTTTTCACATCAGCATCCTTGATTTTATCCTTGATTTGAGAAATCCCGTAAATGGGAATTCCATCAGGAGTTTGAGTACCGACTTCGGGATGGTCATCTAGGTCAAAGGCCATGATAATCTTCATCTTGTTACGCTCGTGGAAGCGGTAGTGGAGAAGGGCATGGCCCATATTTCCAATACCAACCAGCATGACATTGGTGATGGAGTTATCATTGAGCAAATCGGCAAAAAATGTCATCAGTTTTTTGACATCATAGCCAAATCCACGCCGACCTAGTTCACCAAAATAGGAAAAATCACGACGTACAGTCGCTGAGTCAATACCGATAGCCTCTGCAATTTGCTTAGAGTTGGCACGTTCAATCTTTTCTGCATGAAATCTCTTAAAAATTCGATAGTAGAGAGAGAGTCTTTTCGCTGTAGCTTTTGGAATAGCAGACTGTTTATCTTTCACAAAATCACAACCTTTCTATTCTTCTATTTTATAGAAACATTGTGAAAAAATCAACAAAAATAAGAAAAAACTAAGAAAAATCTTAGTTTTGATGTAAAAAATCTGCATGTGATAGAAAACGGTAGAGGTCCCCGACCAGCCCTTGGTAAACTTTCTGGCCCTTAAAAGTCAGAGAAGTCACATAAAGTGTATCTGGTAGGGTTACACATCCTGACAGAGCCAGCATGAGAGCCTCGTAATCCTCATACTTGAGAGTGCGCTCTACATGATAGCTGTCCTTATAGGTCAGTTCAAACATATGGGACCTATCTTTCAGATTTTGTAAAGACACCACGTTCTACCAAGCTATCCATGAGGAAGTAGAATTTTTCCTGATGAATGTGGTGGTCTTCTGATTTGAAAATATCAACTAGACGTAGCCCAAACTTGTCAGTGATATTGATTTTAGCACCTGTAAGTTCCTTGTTAATGATGATTTTGAGTTGGAAGCCTTCACCACTGTTCGGAACTTTTTCCAAAAGGCGAGTCAATTCATAGTTACCAACCTTAGTCTCAAAAAAGGTATTGTCCTTAAGGGTGAATTTTTTAACAGAAGGGCTAAGAGTGTAGTCGTAACGACAATTTTTTAACTGAATGGTTTTTTCAAATGCCATATGGCTAACCTCCGATAATTTCTTTTAAGGTTTTTGCGAGGGTATGTAGATCTTCAACAGTATTTTCTGGCGACAAACTGATACGAACGGATTCCTTCAAGCGTTCTGAATTTGCTCCGTACATAGCTTCAAGAACATGGCTAGATTGGACAATACCTGCCGTACAGGCTGAGCCAGTAGAGATTGAAATTCCAGCTAAATCTAGACGAAGGAGTAAGAGGTCATTTTTCTGACCAGGAAATCCAATATTGAGAACATAAGGGAGATGATGTTCTCCTCTATTCAAGTAATATTGAATGTCCTCTAGCTCTGCAAGAAAGGCAGTGTCTAAATTTTGTACATGTTGAAAATGTTCTTCTTGCTTTTCTAGGTCTTCTTTTAGGGCTGCAACCATAGCCACTATGGCAGCTAGATTTTCAGTCCCTGCACGTTTTTTCTGTTCTTGGTCTCCGCCATGTAGATAGGAATCAAAGTCCATGCTAGATGCGTAGAGAAAGCCGATTCCCTTAGGGCCATGGAATTTATGGGCAGAAGCGGTGAGAAAATCAATGCCCAATTCTTCGGGATGAATTGGTATTTTGCCAATAGCCTGAACTGCATCGACATGATAGGCGGCAGGGTGTTGCTTGAGTATTTGGCCAATTTCAGCAATGGGCAGTAGGTTTCCTGTCTCATTATTGGCAAACATGGTTGAAACCAAAATCGTATCGTCACGTAAAGCTTTTTGAATTTGTTGAGCTGTGATTTCTTGATTTTCTGGCTGGATAATGGTTGCTTCAAACCCAAAGTGTTGAACCAAGTAATCAATCGTTTCAAGGACAGCATGGTGCTCAATGGCAGTTGTGATGATATGTTTTCCTTGTTCTTGATGACGAAGGCAGTAGCCAATGATGGCAGTATTGTTTCCTTCAGTCCCACCAGAAGTGAAAAAGATATGTTGAGGTTTTGTCCCCAGTAACTGGGCTAGTTCCTGACGGGCTTCTCTCAAGAGTTTTCCAGCTTGACGACCATGACCATGAATACTAGAAGGATTGCCATGGGTTTCTTGCATAACCTTGGTCATAGCTGAAATAGCAACTGTTGACATGGGAGTCGTTGCAGCATTGTCCAAATAAATCAAAGAATCACCTTATTTCTTTTTGTTGTAGGCAAAGAGTGGGCTGACTGGTTTTCTTTCGTGGATACGGACGATGGCATCACCAATTAACTCACTAGCAGTGATGTAGCATACGTTTTTAGGAGTTTTTTCTTTTGTTGCTACTGAATCAGTCACAAGAATTTCTTTAATATTAGTATTGTCGAGAAGTTCAGCAGCTCCCTCAACGAAGAGACCGTGGCTAGAAACAGCATAAATTTCTGTAGCCCCTTCACGTTCAACGATTTTAGCAGCTTCAGAGAAGGTGCGTCCTGTATTAAGAATATCATCAATCAAGATGGCTTTCTTACCTTCAACATCACCAATAATATAACCTTCGTTACGAGTTGCATCGTCTTGAGGGTAATCGATAATGGCGATAGGAGCATCAAGATATTCAGCTAAGCTACGAGCACGCTTTACACCTGAATTTTTAGGGCTAACCACGACAACATCTGAACCGAGTAGGCCCTTATCGCAATAATGTTTGGCAAATAGGGGAACTGTGAAAAGGTTATCGACAGGGATGTCAAAGAAACCTTGAACCTGAACAGCATGCAAATCAAGCGTAAGGATACGATCGACACCAGCCTTAACTAGCATATTGGCAACTAGTTTCGCTGTAAGTGGCTCACGAGGTGAAGCGATGCGGTCTTGACGTGCATAGCCAAAATATGGAAGGACAACGTTGATACTGTGCGCACTTGCACGAACACAAGCATCAACCATGATTAACAATTCCATTAGGTGGTTGTTAACAGGGAAACTTGTTGATTGGATGATGTAAACATCATAACCACGGACACTTTCTTCGATATTTACTTGGATTTCTCCGTCTGAAAATTGACGTGATGATAGTTTTCCAAGTGGGACACCAACAGCTTGAGCAATTTTCTGTGCAATCTCTTGGTTAGAGTTGAGTGCGAAAAGTTTCATGTTTTTTCTATCTGACATTATAGACCGTCCTCTGTAAACTTTTTAAATCCTAGCCATATCTGCCTAGCCTATATGAACTGGGATTTTTGTATTTTATCTTTTCTATTTTACCAAAAAATGGAGATTATTTCAGCTATTTTTCATGCTTTTGACAAATCGGACCAATTTTGAGGGAGCTTTTTGATAAGCAATCTGATTTTCCATTAAAAATTGTTGGAAATCCAGTTTTCCTTGCTCGTGATTTTCCACTTCAAGTTCTAATTCGTAATCGGTAATATCAAAGTACTGACTCTCATCCAAAGCCATGAGGCCAATAGCTGTTTGCATTTCATAGCGAAGTGTCGTTAGACAACCGAGCACCTGCCATTCACTAGTTTGGATACTATGTTTTGCCAATTCATCCAGTACTAGCCCTTGAGGAAGTTCTTTCTTGCTCAGATAGTTTTCAGCATCTTTTAGTTGCAATTTTTGATTGTATTCCATGTTTCCAACACTTTGCGGGACTTTGAGTGTCAATTCTGCCCAGTCTTCAAAGGTTCGAATGCGCATAGCAACTTTCTTTTCTCGCAGTTCAAAATCAGGCGTGTCTATGTAGTAATTTTTTTGAAGAACAGGAGTGACGTCTGTGAACTGGTCCTTTAGACGATTGTATTCATCTTTTTTCAAGAGTGTTTTCAATTCAATTTCTAAATGTTTCATTTTTCTTACCTTTTCTTTATCGTTGAAAGCGGATTTATGGTATAATAAGCATTGTATTTATTGTATATGAATCTGGAGAAAAAATCAAAGATATTTTTGAAGGATAATATGAGAACAAGGGAGAATATATGACCTTAGAATGGGAAGAATTTCTAGATCCTTACATTCAAGCTGTTGGTGAGTTAAAGATTAAACTTCGTGGTATTCGGAAGCAATATCGTAAGCAAAATAAGCATTCTCCTATTGAGTTTGTGACTGGTCGAGTCAAGCCAATTGAGAGTATAAAAGAAAAAATGGCCCGGCGTGGCATTACTTATGCAACCTTGGAACACGATTTACAGGATATTGCTGGTTTGCGTGTTATGGTCCAGTTTGTAGATGACGTTAAGGAAGTAGTGGAGATTTTGCGCAAGCGTCAGGATATGCGGATCATACAGGAGCGAGATTACATTACTCATCGAAAGGCTTCAGGCTACCGTTCCTATCACGTGGTAGTAGAATATACGGTTGACACTATTAATGGTGCCAAGACCATTTTGGCGGAAATTCAAATACGTACCTTGGCCATGAATTTCTGGGCAACAATAGAACATTCTCTCAACTACAAGTACCAAGGGGATTTCCCAGAGGAGATAAAGAAGCGACTGGAAATTACGGCTAAGATTTCTCATCAGTTGGATGAAGAAATGGGCAAAATTCGTGATGATATCCAGGAAGCCCAGGCTCTTTTTGATCCTTTGAGTAGAAAATTAAATGACGGTGTAGGAAACAGTGACGATACAGATGAAGAATACAGGTAAACGAATTGACCTGATAGCCAATAGAAAATCGCAGAGTCAAAGGGTTTTGTATGAATTGCGAGATCGTTTGAAGAGGAATCAGTTTATACTTAATGATACCAATCCGGACATTGTCATCTCCATTGGTGGGGATGGTATGCTCTTGTCGGCTTTTCATAAGTACGAAAACCAGCTTGACAAGGTCCGCTTCATTGGTGTTCATACTGGACATTTGGGCTTCTATACGGACTACCGTGATTTTGAGTTGGACAAGCTAGTGACTAATTTGCAGCTAGATACCGGAGCAAGAGTCTCTTATCCTGTTCTGAATGTGAAGGTCTTTCTTGAAAATGGTGAAGTGAAGATTTTTAGAGCACTCAACGAAGCCAGTATCCGCAGGTCTGATCGAACCATGGTGGCGGATGTTGTGATTAACGGTGTCCACTTTGAACGTTTTCGTGGAGATGGGCTAACAGTTTCGACACCGACTGGTAGTACAGCCTATAACAAGTCTCTTGGTGGAGCTGTTTTACACCCAACCATTGAAGCTTTGCAATTAACGGAAATTGCTAGCCTTAATAATCGTGTCTATCGAACGCTGGGGTCGTCTATTATTGTTCCTAAGAAGGATAAGATTGAACTCATTCCAACGAGAAACGATTACCATACTATTTCGGTTGACAATAGCGTTTATTCCTTCCGCAATATCGAGCGAATCGAGTATCAAATTGATCATCATAAGATTCACTTTGTCGCCTCACCTAGCCACACCAGTTTCTGGAATCGTGTTAAGGATGCTTTCATCGGCGAGGTGGATGAATGAGGTTTGAATTTATCGCAGATGAGCACGTCAAGGTTAAGACCTTTTTGAAAAAGCACGAGGTTTCTAAAGGACTTTTGGCCAAGATTAAGTTTCGAGGTGGTGCAATTCTGGTCAATGAACAACCACAAAATGCGACGTATCTATTGGATATTGGAGACTGCGTTGTCATTGATATTCCCGCTGAGGAAGGTTTTGAAACTCTGGAAGCTATCGAGCGCCCACTGGATATTCTCTATGAGGATGACCATTTTCTAGTCTTGAATAAACCCTATGGAGTGGCTTCTATTCCTAGTGTCAACCACTCTAATACTATCGCTAATTTTATCAAGGGTTACTACGTCAAGCAAGAATATGAAAATCAGCAGGTTCACATTGTGACCCGACTTGATAGGGACACTTCGGGCTTGATGCTATTTGCCAAGCATGGCTATGCCCATGCACGATTAGATAAGCAGTTGCAGAAGAAATCTATCGAGAAACGCTACTTTGCTTTGGTTAAAGGTCATGGACACTTGGAGCCGGAAGGAGAAATTATTGCTCCGATTGCGCGTGATGAAGACTCCATTATTACCAGACGAGTGGCTAAAGGTGGAAAGTATGCCCATACTTCTTACAAGATTGTAGCATCTTATGGGAATATTCACTTAGTTGATATTCGCCTGCATACTGGGCGAACCCACCAAATCCGAGTGCATTTTTCTCACATTGGTTTTCCTTTGTTGGGAGATGATTTGTATGGTGGTAGCCTGGATGACGGCATCCAACGTCAGGCCCTGCATTGCCATTACCTATCCTTTTATCATCCATTTTTAGAGCAAGACTTGCAGTTAGAAAGTCCCTTGCCGGATGATTTCAGTAATCTTATTACCCAGTTATCAACTAATACTCTATAATAAAGTAATTCAGAGTATAATTTATTTTTTAAAGGAGAAAACTCATGGAAGTTTTTGAAAGTCTCAAAGCCAACCTTGTTGGTAAAAATGCTCGTATCGTTCTCCCTGAAGGGGAAGAGCCACGTATTCTTCAAGCGACTAAACGCTTGGTAAAAGAAACGGAAGTAATTCCTGTTTTGCTTGGAAATCCTGAAAAAATTAAAATTTATCTTGAAATTGAAGGTATTGAAGATGGTTATGAAGTCATTGACCCTCAACACTATCCTCAATTTGAAGAAATGGTTACTGCTTTGGTAGAGCGCCGTAAGGGCAAAATGTCTGAAGAAGATGCACGCAAGGTTTTGGTTGAAGATGTTAACTACTTTGGTGTTATGTTGGTATACTTGGGCTTGGTTGATGGAATGGTGTCAGGAGCGATTCACTCAACTGCTTCAACAGTTCGCCCAGCCCTTCAAATTATCAAAACTCGTCCAAATGTAACGCGTACGTCAGGTGCCTTCCTCATGGTTCGTGGTACGGAACGTTACCTATTTGGAGACTGTGCTATCAATATCAATCCTGATGCAGAAGCCTTGGCTGAAATTGCCATCAACTCAGCAATCACAGCTAAGATGTTTGGCATCGAACCTAAAATTGCTATGCTAAGCTATTCTACTAAAGGTTCAGGATTTGGTGAAAGCGTCGATAAGGTCGTTGAAGCAACTAAAATTGCTCACGACTTGCGCCCTGACCTCGAAATCGATGGTGAGTTGCAATTTGATGCGGCCTTTGTTCCCGAAACTGCAGCTTTGAAAGCTCCTGGAAGTACAGTAGCTGGTCAAGCAAATGTCTTTATCTTCCCTGGTATCGAGGCAGGAAATATCGGTTACAAGATGGCCGAACGCCTTGGTGGTTTTGCGGCTGTAGGACCTGTTTTGCAAGGTTTGAACAAGCCAGTTAATGACCTTTCTCGTGGATGTAATGCGGATGATGTGTATAAGTTGACCCTTATCACAGCGGCTCAAGCAGTTCATCAATAAGATTTAGTCCTCTTTCCCTTGGAAAGAGGCTTTTTAATACTAGGAAAAGGACAGTTAGAGTCTTCTGTGTTATACTAGAGATATGTTAGATTTGAAAGAATACGGTATCGTCATGTGGCCGGAGGAGAAGATTATTTCTTTCCGTGAGAAACTTCTCGCTTGGTATGATGAAAACAAAAGAGATTTACCTTGGCGTAGAAGTAAAAATCCTTATTATATCTGGGTTTCTGAGATTATGCTCCAGCAGACCAGGGTGGATACGGTTATCCCTTACTATGAACGATTCTTGGACTGGTTTCCAACAGTGAAAAGTTTGGCGAATGCGCCTGAAGAGCGTTTACTGAAGGCTTGGGAAGGTTTGGGTTATTATTCTCGAGTTCGTAATATGCAGGCTGCAGCCCAGCAGATTATGACTGACTTTGGTGGTCAATTTCCAAACACTTATGAAGGAATTTCCAGCTTGAAAGGGATTGGTCCTTATACAGCAGGAGCGATTTCCAGTATTGCTTTTAACTTGCCTGAGCCAGCTGTAGACGGCAATGTCATGCGAGTTTTGGCTCGTATGTTCGAAGTCAATCATGATATTGGCATTCCAAGTAATCGCAAAATTTTTCAGGCAATGATGGAAATCTTGATTGACCCAGAACGTCCTGGTGACTTTAACCAAGCTTTGATGGACTTGGGCTCAGATATTGAGGCACCTGTAAATCCCAGACCAGAAGAAAGCCCAGTTAAGGACTTTAGTGCAGCATATCAGAATGGCACAATGGACCGTTATCCAATCAAGGCTCCAAAGAAAAAGCCGGTTCCTATTTATCTTAAAGCCTTGGTGGTCAAAAATGCTCAGGGACAATTTTTACTTGAAAAAAATGAAAGTGAAAAGCTATTGGCAGGTTTTTGGCATTTCCCCTTGATAGAAGTTGATAACTTTTCGCAAGGAGAGCAGTTTGACCTCTTTCATCAGGTTGCAGAAGAAAATGTGAACTTTGGTCCCAGTCCAGAAGAGAGTTTCCAGCAGGACTATGACTTAGATGTTGATTGGCTTGATGTTTGTTTTGAGACTGTCAAGCATGTCTTTAGTCATCGCAAGTGGCATGTTCAAATTGTAGCAGGCCAGGTGACTGACTTCCATGACTTTTCAGATAGGGAAGTTCGCTGGCTTTCACCAGAAGAGTTTAAGGATTACCCACTTGCCAAACCCCAACAAAAAATCTGGCAGGCTTATGCACAAGCCAACTTAGACGGTAGCAAAGACTAGCTATTGTGTTTTCTTGTTATTTTTTTGATATAATAGTAGAGAAAAAGGTGAACAAATGAAAAAAATATTAATTGTAGATGATGAGAAACCAATCTCGGATATTATCAAGTTTAATATGACCAAGGAAGGTTACGAAGTTGTAACTGCTTTTAATGGTCGTGAAGCGCTAGAGCAATTTGAAGCAGAGCAACCAGATATTATTATTCTGGATTTGATGCTTCCGGAAATTGATGGTTTAGAAGTTGCTAAGACTATTCGTAAGACCAGTAGTGTGCCGATTATCATGCTGTCGGCTAAAGACAGTGAGTTTGATAAGGTTATCGGTTTAGAGCTTGGGGCGGATGACTATGTAACCAAACCCTTCTCGAATCGTGAGCTTCAGGCGCGTGTCAAAGCTCTTCTCCGTCGTACAGATTTGACTTCTGTAGATAATCAAGAATCTGATGAAAAGAAAACTCAGCCTTTGCAAATTGGTGACTTGGAGATTGTACCAGATGCTTATGTAGCTAAAAAATACGGTGAAGAACTAGACTTGACTCACCGTGAATTTGAGCTTTTGTATCACTTGGCATCTCATATCGGTCAAGTAATTACGCGAGAACACTTACTTGAAACGGTCTGGGGTTACGATTATTTCGGAGATGTTCGAACAGTTGACGTAACTATCAGACGTTTGCGTGAGAAGATTGAAGATACACCAAGTCGTCCAGAGTATATCCTAACACGTCGCGGTGTTGGTTATTATATGAGAAATAATGATTGAATTTATTAGAAAAAATATTCTTACTAGTGATTTTATCTTCATTTTAATTTTATTGGGTTTTATCTTGATTGTTACCTTACTCTTGCTAGAAAATCGGCGAGATAATATTCGGTTGAAGCAAATTAATCAAAAGGTGAAAGACCTGATTGCAGGAGACTATTCTCAGGTATTGGATATGCAGGGAAGCTCTGAAATCACTAATATTACCAATAATCTCAATGATTTATCAGAAGTAATCCGTTTGACTCAAGAAAATCTGGAACAAGAGAGTAAACGATTACATAGTATCCTGTCTTACATGACGGATGGAGTCCTTGCGACCAATCGTCGTGGCAAGATTACTATGATTAATGACATGGCTAAGAAACAGCTGGGTGTTCAGAAAGAAGAGGTTCTCAATAAAAGTATTCTAGAATTGCTTAAGATTGAAGATGAGTATGAACTTCGTGATTTGATTACGCAGATTCCTGAACTCATGATTGATTCTCAGGATGACAATGGTGAATATCTGAGCCTTCGTGTACGCTTTGCCTTGGTCCGTCGAGAATCTGGCTTTATCTCAGGTCTGGTTGCCGTTCTGCATGATACAACGGAGCAAGAGAAGGAAGAGCGCGAACGGAGACTCTTTGTTTCCAACGTTAGTCATGAGTTACGGACGCCTCTGACTAGTGTAAAATCCTATCTTGAAGCCCTGGATGAGGGAGCCTTGTCAGAACCTATTGCACCAGACTTTATCAAGGTGTCTTTAGACGAAACTAATCGTATGATGCGGATGGTGACAGACCTTCTCCATCTTTCACGAATTGATAATGCAACCAGTCACCTGGATGTGGAATTAATCAATTTCACTGCCTTTATAACCTTTATCCTCAACCGTTTTGATAAGATGAGAGGACCAGATGAAGAGAAAAAATATGAATTGGTTAGAGATTATCCTATTACCTCTGTCTGGATAGAGATAGATACAGATAAGATGACACAGGTGATTGATAATATTCTCAACAATGCCATTAAATATTCTCCAGATGGTGGGAAAATCACAGTAACGATGAAGACAACTGATGAACAGATGATATTATCCATCTCTGACCAAGGTTTGGGTATTCCTAAGCAGGATTTACCACGTATTTTTGACCGTTTCTACCGTGTGGACCGTGCTAGAAGTCGTGCCCAAGGTGGAACAGGCTTGGGACTGTCTATTGCCAAAGAAATTATCAAACAACATAAGGGCTTTATTTGGGCCAAGAGTGAATACGGTGAGGGTTCAACCTTTACCATTGTACTCCCTTATGATAAGGATGCAGTGAAAGAAGAAGTATGGGAGGATGAAGTAGAAGACTAGAATGAGTGAAACAGGCTTTAAATACAGTATTTTAGCGTCGGGTTCCAGTGGAAATTCCTTTTATCTGGAAACACCAAAAAAGAAGCTTTTAGTGGATGCAGGCTTGTCTGGTAAAAAGATTACTAGCCTACTTGCTGAAATTAATCGCAAACCAGAAGACTTGGACGCCATCTTGATTACCCATGAGCATTCAGACCATATCCATGGAGTTGGTGTGTTGGCTCGCAAGTATGGTATGGATCTTTATGCCAATGAAAAAACTTGGCAAGCTATGGAAAATAGTAAGTATCTTGGCAAGGTGGATTCTTCGCAGAAGCACATCTTTGAGATGGGCAAAACCAAGACATTTGGAGATATCGATATCGAGAGTTTTGGTGTGAGTCATGATGCGGTTGCACCGCAGTTCTATCGCTTTATGAAGGATGATAAGAGTTTTGTCCTTTTGACAGATACAGGTTATGTCAGTGACCGTATGGCTGGAATAGTCGAAAATGCAGACGGTTATCTCATCGAGTCCAACCACGATGTAGAGATTTTGCGAGCAGGTTCTTATGCTTGGCGACTCAAACAACGAATCCTATCGGATCTCGGTCACCTTTCTAACGAGGACGGTGCTGAAGCCATGATTCGTACCTTGGGAAATCGCACTAAGAAAATCTACCTAGGACATTTGTCTAAAGAGAACAATATCAAGGAGCTGGCTCATATGACTATGGTCAATCAGCTAGCCCAGGCTGATCTGGGAGTCGGAGTAGACTTTAAGGTTTATGATACCTCACCAGATACCGCAACACCATTGACGGATATATAAAAAAGAAGGCGAGTGCCTTCTTTTTATAAATTAGTAGATATTTGTTGTGGTATAATGTTTAAAAATGACATAGGAGAAGTAGTGTGAAAAGAAAATGGTTATTTAAGGATTACTATGATACAACGATTATCATACTTGCGTTGATATCTGTTGTTTTAGTCTTGCTTGGATTTGCTGAGATGATTGACTTGGATAATCCTCCATACAATATTATTGATTTACTACTTTGGGGTGTTTTCGGGGTAGATTATGCCTGGCGGTTCTTTTTAAGCAAAGGGAAATGGCGATTCATAATTGAAAATATTTTTGATTTGCTAGCTATCCTGCCTTTTAATGCTATTTTTACAGTGTTTCGATTAGGCCGTATCTTTCGCCTAGCAAGACTGACAAAATTACTGAAACTGACTCGTCTTTTAAGAATCGTTGGATTGACTGGTAAGCTGGAAAAGAAGATTGGAAAACTCTTACGAACAAATGGCTTGCTTTATATTTTCTATCTCAATTCCTTTATTGTGCTGGTAGGAAGTTCGATTTTATCCGTTGTTGAAGAAAAATCTTTCTCAGATAGTCTTTGGTGGGCTCTTGTTACTGTAACGACAGTTGGTTATGGGGATATTGTTCCGAATTCGATCTTTGGTAAATGGTTAGCTGTCTTATTAATGCTTGTTGGTATTGGAACAATAGGAATGTTAACGAGTGCCTTGACGAATTTTTTCGTAAAAGAGAATCTAGATGAACAGATAAAACTTGATAAACTCCAAGATGAATTGTCTAGTCAGAGAATGTTACTAGAGAGACAATCCGAGAAGATAGAAGAACTACATAGAATGATACAAGATTTGCTTGAAAAAACGTAATTTTAATCATTAAAAAACCACTCGATGAGTGGCTTTTTTACAATCCTGCGAATTCTTTGATTTCTTGTGCTGACATTGAAGAGTCGCAACGGACATTGATTTGTCCATCTGCAATGTGAACAAATCCTGGTACAGTTGGGATTCCGTAACGTGAACGGAATGCTTGCAGCTCATTGAGTTGGCTTGCTTCTTCACTGTTGATGAAGTAGATGTGAGCTTTGGTTTCAGATACGACACCTGACAATGTACCTGCAAATTTACGGCAGTAAGGGCAAGTTTTGCGACCGATAAAGAAGGTTGCAGTTTCTTTTTTATCAAGAGCTTCTTGCGCACGCGCAACTGTAGTGACTTCAAGGTCTTTGATGTTATCTAAAAATTGTTCCATGAGATTACCTCGCTTTCATTGATATGTCTAGTATGCCATAAAGTTTCTAAAATTGCTTAGATTTGATACGAAAAAAAGATGAGATTGGTTTATCTCATCTTTTATAGGATTTTATTTTACAAAAGCATTGATTTCTGCTTCGATGTTTGCAATCTTAGCTTGTGATTCTTCGTTGGTTTCCCCTACAACTGCAATGTAGAACTTGATTTTTGGTTCTGTCCCTGAAGGGCGAACGGCAATCCATGAACCGTCAGCAAGTGTGTATTTCAAAACATCACTTGGAGGTGTTGTTAAGTTTGTAACAGTTCCGTCAGCAGCAGTAGCAGTTTGAGCCTTGAAGTCTTCTACGACAGTGATAGCTGTTGTGTTCCATTCTTTTGGAGCATTGTTACGGAATTTAGACATAATCGCTTTGATTTGTTCAGCACCATCGACACCAGAAAGGGTAACAGAGATAGTCTTTTCTGCGTAGTAACCGTACTCTTTGTAGATTTCTTCGATACCGTCAGCAAGTGTCAAACCACGTGAACGGTAGTAGGCAGCAAGTTCAGCAACGACTAGAACAGCTTGGATAGCGTCTTTATCACGTACGAATGGTTTAATCAAGTAACCGAAGCTTTCTTCAAATCCCATCATGTAAGTGTGATTGTGTTTTTCTTCGAATTCTTGGATTTTTTCAGCGATAAATTTGAAACCTGTCAAGACGTTGAACATAGTTGCGCCGTAGCTTTCAGCAATCTTCGTTACCAAGTCAGTTGATACGATAGATTTACATAGGGCTGCATTTTCAGGAAGAGTTCCAGCGTTTTTGTGGGCTTCCAAGATGTATTTTGCCATGATAGCACCGATTTGGTTACCTGAAAGGTTGAGGTAGCTACCATCTTTTTGAAGAACTTCAACACCAACACGGTCAGCATCAGGGTCAGTTGCGACAAGAACGTCTGCACCAACTTGACGACCAAGTTCTTCAGCAAGAGCAAAAGCTGCTTGGCTTTCTGGGTTTGGAGATTTTACAGTTGAGAAGTCTGGGTCTGGAGTTGCTTGAGCTTCAACGACTTGAACAGAGTCAAATCCTGCTTGGGCAAGAGCACGACGAGCTAACATTTCACCAGTACCATGAAGTGGTGTGTAGACAATCTTCATGTCTTTACCAAATTCTTCAATCAAGGCTGGGTTGATGTTCACATCTTTGACTTCTTTGAGGTATTCTACGTCAACAGCTTCGCCGATAACTTCAATCAAGCCAGAAGCTTTTTCAGCTTCCACATCAGCAACTTCAACTGCAAATGGATTTTCGATTGCACGGATATAAGTAGTCAAAGCGTCTGCATCGTGTGGAGGCATTTGTCCACCGTCTTCACCGTAAACCTTGTAACCGTTAAATGGAGCAGGGTTGTGGCTGGCTGTGACCATAATACCTGCAAAACAGTTGAGGTGACGAACTGCAAATGAGAGTTCTGGAGTTGGACGAAGGCTTTCAAACACATAAGATTTGATACCGTGTTTAGCAAGAACTGCTGCAGATTCAAAGGCAAACTCTGGTGAGAAGTGACGGCTATCGTAGGCAATTGCTACACCACGTTCTTTTTCGTTTCCACCTTTTGACTCAATCAAACGAGCCAATCCTTCAGTAGCTTGGCGAACAACGTAGATATTGATGCGGTTTGTACCAGCACCAATCAAGCCACGCATACCTGCAGTACCAAATTCAAGATTTGTATAGAAGGCATCTTCCTTTGTTTTTTCATCCATATTTTCCAAATCTTGACGAAGGTAGTCAGGAAGCTCCGCAAAATCAACCCATTTCTGGTAATTTTCTTGGTAAGACATTGAAATTCTCCTTTTTGTAAATTGTTTTAACCGTTCACATTATAGCACTTTTTAGCGCTTTAGTAAAACGTTAGCATGAGAGTCACTACTTTAATAAATCATTTTCCTCACGATATCTATCAGATTTAGTTTTCTGGTTTTCTATTGTATAAGCATAGGAAATAGATTTTAAAAAAACATTTAGTGATTAGTTAGGCATTTATAATTTGTTCCACCAATTTTAGAAAGAATTCTATAATTTTTAGATTTTTTTAAACATTCGGTTTTCTGTTTTGAATATTATTATACCTATGGTATAATATCAGTAATAATAAAAGGAGACATTCTATTATGAAAAAAAATTCTTAAGCATTCTGCTTTGTTGTTATCAGCTTTAGCACTTGTTGCTTGTGGAACTTCGAAAAAAGCCAGCGACAACGGTACTGCATCAAATTCTAACTTTGAAATATCTGTTAAAGATGGAATGTTTGTATTGCCTAAGGATGAAAATTCATCTTCAAACTATCTTGCACTTCAAGTAGAAATCAAAAACAATCGTGACAAACAGTTCAGTTTCACTAGTCGCGATATCACTCTTTATAATGAAAAAGATGAAAAAGTAGAACCAATTCAAATGTATGAGAGTGATAGTAAAACTAAATTCATGGATTATGGTGATAGTATTTCTAAAGGAAAAAGTGTAGCTGGCTATGTTGTTTATGAAGTTGATAAAAATGCTAAATATGAACTGCATTTTGCACCTAGCTTCTATGAAGACATCAAAGAAACATCTAATAAGAATAATGATGTAGCTATCAAAGTTGATCCAAGTAAGTACGAAGATCATATTGATGAAGCTAAAGAGGTAATGAAAAAGTATGTTGATGCGGTCTACCTTGATGGGGAAAGCTCAGGTGGTGGGAAAAAACTAAGCACTACTGACAACAAGGCTAAAGTTGTTGCCCTTGCAGATGAAAAAAAATCATCTGATAATGGAGCTGAATTCACTAATGATGTTAAGGCTGATCGGGAAGAATTCATTAAGAAATTTACAGAATCATTCGGAAAAAGTTTTTATAACTACAAACCTTCAGATTCAGAACTTCGCACCTTTGCTGAAGGATATATCAAAGCTAATGCTAAACGAGCAAAGGTAGAATACAAAGTAAAAACTTATTTACCTGATTATGCAGTTATCTATGTAAGACCAGAAACAATTGACTTGGAAAACTTAAATGTTTTTGAACTAAGCCGTAAATTCTACGAAGAAAATAAAGGAAAATATGGTAACTATTCAGAAGCTATGAAAGCTGGTGAGAAATATATTCTAGAAAATGCTCCAAGCCAATTTGAGTCTACTCCTCTAGATACTAGTGATAGTATGAGAAAAGAGGGGTATGAAATTAAAATGAGTAAAAAAGATGGGAAATGGACCATTGACACTTCTTCTAAGAACTATGATTTAAAAGATATGGTTCGCACATTCCGTGGAGGGGTTGGTTATTAATATTAAAAGTTCGAGTTTTAAACTTGAACTTTTTTATTGCATTTGTATAAAATAGAAAAAGATAGTAAAATAGGTTTATGATTATTTTACAAGCTAATAAAATTGAACGTTCTTTTGCAGGAGAAGTTCTTTTTGATAATATTAACCTACAAGTTGATGAACGAGATCGGATAGCCCTTGTTGGGAAAAATGGTGCAGGTAAGTCTACTCTTTTGAAGATTTTAGTTGGAGAAGAGGAGCCAACTAGTGGAGAAATCAATAAGAAAAAAGATATTTCTCTGTCTTACCTAGCCCAAGATAGCCGTTTTGAGTCTGAAAATACCATCTACGATGAGATACTTCATGTCTTTGATGACCTGCGTCAGACTGAGAAACAACTTCGTCAGATGGAGTTGGAGATGGGTGAAAAGTCTGGTGAAGATTTGGATAAACTGATGTTAGATTACGACCGCTTATCTGAGAATTTTCGCCAAGCAGGTGGCTTTACCTATGAAGCTGATATACGAGCGATTTTGAATGGATTCAAGTTTGACGAATCTATGTGGCAGATGAAAATTGCCGAGCTTTCGGGTGGTCAAAATACTCGTCTGGCACTTGCCAAAATGCTCCTTGAAAAGCCAAATCTCTTGGTCTTGGACGAGCCAACCAACCACTTGGATATTGAAACCATTGCCTGGCTAGAGAATTACTTGGTAAACTATAGCGGTGCCCTCATTATTGTCAGCCACGACCGTTATTTCTTGGACAAGGTTGCGACAATTACGCTAGATTTGACCAAGCATTCCTTGGATCGCTATGTGGGAAATTACTCTCGTTTTGTCGAGTTGAAGGAGCGAAAGCTAGCTACTGAAGCAAAAAATTATGAAAAGCAGCAGAAGGAGATCGCTGCTCTGGAAGACTTTGTCAATCGCAATTTAGTCCGAGCTTCAACGACCAAACGTGCCCAATCTCGACGTAAACAACTGGAAAAAATGGAACGTTTGGACAAGCCTGAAGCTGGTAAGAAAGCAGCCAACATGACCTTCCAGTCTGAAAAAACGTCGGGCAATGTTGTTTTGACTGTTGAAAATGCAGCTATTGGCTATGATGGGGAAGTCCTGTCACAACCGATTAACCTAGACCTTCGTAAGATGAATGCTGTCGCCATCGTTGGTCCCAATGGTATTGGCAAGTCAACCTTTATCAAGTCTATTGTGGACCATATTCCTTTTATCAAGGGTGAGAAGCGCTTTGGCGCTAATGTTGAGGTTGGTTACTATGACCAAACCCAAAGCAAGCTGACACCAAGTAATACGGTACTTGATGAACTTTGGAATGATTTTAAACTGACACCAGAAGTTGAAATCCGTAACCGTCTAGGTGCCTTCCTTTTCTCAGGAGATGATGTTAAAAAATCAGTTGGCATGCTGTCTGGTGGCGAGAAAGCTCGTTTGCTTTTGGCTAAACTGTCTATGGAAAACAACAACTTTTTGATTCTGGATGAGCCAACCAACCACTTGGATATTGATAGCAAGGAAGTGCTAGAAAATGCCTTGATTGACTTTGATGGAACTCTTCTATTCGTCAGCCACGACCGTTACTTTATCAATCGTGTAGCAACTCATGTTTTGGAATTGTCTGAGAATGGCTCGACTCTTTACTTGGGTGATTACGACTACTATGTCGAGAAGAAAGCAGAAGTAGAAATGAGTCAGACTGAGGAAACTTCAACTAACAATCAAGCAAAAGAATCAAGTCCAGTCAATGATTATCAGGCCCAGAAAGAAAGTCAAAAAGAAGTTCGCAAACTCATGCGACAAATCGAAAGTCTTGAAGCTGAAATTGAAGAGTTAGAAAGTCAAAGCCAAGACATTTCTGAACAAATGTTGGAAACCAACGATGCTGGCGAACTCATGGAATTGCAGGCTGAGCTGGACAAAATCAGCCATCGTCAGGAAGAAGCTATGCTTGAGTGGGAAGAATTATCAGAGCAGGTGTAAAGATGGAACATCTTGGAAAAGTATTTCGTGAATTTCGAACAAGTGGAAATTATTCTTTAAAGGAAGCGGCAGGGGAGTCCTGTTCAACTTCCCAGTTATCTCGCTTTGAGCTTGGGGAGTCTGACCTAGCAGTCTCACGTTTCTTTGAGATTTTGGATAACATTCATGTTACAATCGAAAATTTCATGGACAAGGCAAGGAATTTTCATAATCATGAACATGTTGCCATGATGGGACAAATTGTGCCTCTTTACTATTCAAATGATATTGCAGGTTTTCAAAAGCTTCAAAGGGAACAACTTGAAAAAGCTAAGAGTTCGACGACTCCCCTTTATTTTGAGCTGAACTGGATTTTGTTACAAGGTCTGATTTGTCAAAGAGATTCGACTTATGAGATGAAACAGGATGATTTGGATAAGGTAGCAGATTATCTCTTCAAAACAGAAGAATGGACCATGTATGAGTTGATTCTTTTCGGGAACCTCTATAGTTTCTACGATGTGGACTATGTCACTCGGATTGGTAGAGAAGTTATGGAGAGGGAGGAATTTTACCAAGAGATTGGTCGCCATAAGAGATTGGTGTTGATTTTGGCCCTCAATTGTTATCAACATTGTTTAGAGCATCTTTCTTTTGATAATGCTAGTTATTTCGAGGCTTATACAGAGAAGATTATTGGTAAAGGGATCAAACTGTATGAGCGTAATATTTTCCATTATCTAAAAGGATTTTCCTTGTACCAAAAAGGACAGTGTAAAGAAGGGTGTAAGCAGATGCAAGAAGCCATGCATATTTTTGACCTACTAGGTCTTCCAGAGCAAGTAGCCTACTATCAGGAACACTACGAGAAATTTGTCAAAGATTAGTTTTCCCAAATAAGGGAAAAAATAAAAAGCTCCTTTCAGTTTTGATACAATAGTTTCAAAATTTGAGAGGAGTTTTTATATGAATCGCTATGCAGTACAGTTGATTAGCCGCGGAGCTGTTAACAAGATAGGGAATATGCTCTATGATTATGGAAATAGTGTCTGGTTGGCGTCCATGGGTACTATCGGGCAGACTGTTTTAGGAATGTATCAGATTTCTGAACTCGTCACATCTATTCTCGTCAATCCTTTTGGTGGAGTTATTTCAGACCGTTTTTCTCGTCGTAGGATTTTAATGGCGACAGACCTTGTTTGTGGGATTCTTTGTCTGGCTATTTCTTTCATAAGGAATGACAGCTGGATGATTGGGGCTTTGATTTTTGCCAATATTGTTCAGGCGGTTGCATTTGCATTTTCTCGTACAGCCAATAAAGCCATTATAACTGAGGTTGTTGAGAAAGACGAGATTGTGACCTACAATGCTCGCTTAGAGTTAGCCTTGCAGGTTGTAGCTGTAAGTTCTCCTGTACTTTCCTTCCTTGTTTTACAATTTGCCAGTCTCCATACGACGCTTGTTTTAGATGCCATTAGTTTTTTCATCGCATTTACCTTGGTAGCTTTTCTCCCTAAAAAAGAGACTCAGGAACAAGAGAAAAAGACTTTCAGCTGGAAAGCCATTTTTGCTGATATGAAAGATGGACTTGCCTATATTTGGAGCCAGAAAGAAATCTTTTTCCTTTTGTTAGTAGCTTCCAGTGTTAATTTCTTTTTTGCCGCTTTTGAATTTCTCCTCCCCTTTTCAAATAGGCTTTACGGAGTAGAAGGAGCCTATGCAAGTATTTTAACTATGGGGGCTATTGGTTCCATCATTGGGGCTCTTCTAGCTAGTAAAATTAAAGCTAATGTTTATAATCTTTTGATTTTACTGGCTTTGACAGGTGTCGGAGTTCTTATGATGGGATTACCACTTCCAAATTTGCTTTCCTTTTCTGGAAATTTAGTTTGTGAATTGTTTATGACAATTTTTAATATTCACTTTTTTACTCAGGTGCAAACCAAGGTTGAGGGGGAATGTTTGGGGAGAGTATTAAGCACAATTTTTACCTTAGCCATTCTATTTATGCCTATTGCCAAAGGTTTTATGACAGTGCTACCAAGTGTACATCTCTTTTCTTTCTTGATAATTGGAAGCGGGGTTATCATCCTGTCTTGTCTATCCCTCGTGTATGTGCGAACTCATTTTGAAAAAGAGACATAAGTTTGCTTGTACTTCAAAAATAATTCCAATCTGAGTGTTTTTTCCGCCCTTCTCGTTTGTGAGGAGGGCTTACTTTGTGGTAAAATGGTTTTATGAATAAAAGAATGAATGAGTTAGTCGCCTTGCTCAATCGCTATGCGACTGAGTACTATACCAGCGATAATCCGTCGGTTTCTGACAGTGAGTATGATCGCCTTTACCGAGAGTTGGTTGAGTTAGAAACTGCCTATCCAGATCAAGTGTCAGCAGACAGTCCAACCCATCGTGTTGGTGGTAAGGTTTTAGATGGTTTTGAAAAATACAGTCATCAGTATCCTCTTTATAGTTTGCAGGATGCTTTTTCACGTGAGGAGCTTGAAGCTTTTGACGCGCGTGTTCGTAAGGAAGTAGCCCATCCAACCTATATTTGTGAGCTGAAAATCGATGGCTTGTCTATCTCGCTGACTTATGAAAAGGGGATTTTAGTTGTTGGTGCAACACGTGGAGACGGTTCTGTTGGGGAAAATATCACAGAAAACCTCAAGCGTGTTAAGGACATTCCTTTGACCTTGCCAGAAGAACTAGATATCACAGTTCGTGGGGAGTGTTACATGCCACGCGCTTCTTTTGATCAGGTCAACCAAGCTCGCCAAGAAAATGGAGAGCCTGAATTTGCCAATCCTCGTAATGCGGCAGCAGGAACCCTGCGTCAGCTGGATACAGCAGTAGTAGCCAAGCGCAATCTTGCAACCTTTCTCTATCAAGAAGCCAGCCCTTCAACTCGAGATAGTCAAGAAAAGGTTTTGAAGCACCTAGAACAACTAGGTTTTGTAGTCAATCCTAAGCGAATCTTGGCTGAAAACATAGATGAAATCTGGGATTTTATCCAAGAAGTAGGAGAGGAACGGGACAATCTGCCTTATGATATCGATGGGGTGGTGATCAAGGTCAACGACCTAGCAGGTCAAGAAGAACTTGGCTTTACCGTTAAGGCTCCAAAGTGGGCAGTGGCCTACAAGTTCCCAGCTGAAGAAAAAGAAGCTCAACTCTTATCAGTTGACTGGACAGTTGGCCGTACGGGTGTTGTAACCCCAACTGCCAATCTAACACCAGTACAACTAGCTGGTACAACTGTTAGCCGTGCGACTCTGCACAATGTGGATTATATTGCTGAAAAAGATATCCGTAAAGACGACACGGTTATCGTCTGTAAGTCTGGAGATATTATCCCTGCCGTCTTGCGTGTGGTAGAATCCAAACGGATTTCTGAAGAAAAACTAGATATTCCATCAAATTGCCCAAGTTGTGATAGTCAGTTGCTTCATTTTGAAGATGAAGTTGCCTTACGTTGTGTTAACCCCGATTGCCCAGCACAAATCATGGGAAGTTTGATTCACTTTGCCTCTCGAGATGCCATGAATATCACAGGCCTTGGGCCATCTATTGTTGAGAAACTCTTTGCTGCAGATCTAGTCAAGGATGTGGCAGATATTTACCGTTTGAAAGAAGAAGATTTCCTCCTTTTAGAAGGTGTTAAGGAAAAGTCCGCTTCTAAACTGTATCAGGCTATCCAAGCATCAAAGGAAAATTCTGCCGAGAAGCTCTTGTTTGGTCTGGGAATTCGTCATGTAGGAAGCAAGGCCAGTCAGCTCTTACTCCAACATTTTCATTCAATCGAAAATCTGGCTCAGGCAGATCCAGAGGAAGTGGCTAGTATTGAAAGTCTGGGTGGCGTGATTGCCAAGAGTCTTCAGACTTACTTTGCGACAGAAGGCTCTGAAATTCTCCTCAGAGAATTGAAAGAAGCTGGAGTCAATCTGGATTATAAAGGTCAGACAGTAGTAGCGGATGCAGCCTTGTCAGGCTTGACCGTTGTATTGACAGGAAAATTGGAACGGCTCAAGCGCTCAGAAGCTAAAAGTAAACTCGAAAGTCTTGGTGCCAAGGTAACAGGCAGTGTTTCTAAAAAGACCGACCTCGTTGTGGCAGGTGTAGATGCTGGAAGTAAACTTCAAAAGGCACAAGAACTTGGTATCGAAGTTCGAGATGAAGCTTGGCTAGAAAGTCTGTAATGAACGTTTAAAAACAGAGTTTAGACAGTATAACTAGTTTGTTAATCGGGACAAAATCGGTCAAGAATTTATTAGTGAAATAGAAACAAATCAAGAAGTAAAGAGGAAAAATAAAAAATGTTTAACTACCCTATGCGCATTCATTACCATCGTAAGAATGGAGAATACGATACTTGCTCTTTTGTAAAAAGTCAGGATCAACGAATTGATTTGCTGACCTACAAAGAAGATTATTTTGGCGCCTTATTTAGTTTTGAACACCCAAGTGCTCATGCCCTAGAAAGCTTGAATTTTGTGGTTCATACAGGCCAAACTAGTAAAGAGTATGCTATCCGTTTTAATCACTATCCTCTTTTAACAGAAGTCTGGATTTTGGAAGGGGATGATAGGATTTATTATTCTGAAAATCCTGCTATTGCCAGTCCTTTCTATAAGAATCAAAATCCTTTTGCCTTTGACAAGGCCATTAATAGTGCTAGTTTTGACCACCATTGGGGTTACCAAGGTGAATTGGGTTGCCGTGTAGAGGATAATCAGGCTCATTTTGCCCTTTGGGCTCCTACAGCTACAGAAGTACAGGTTGTCGTTTATGAATCAGCTGCTAATGATGCTCCTGTTTGGAAAACATTTGATATGGAAAGAGGCAATAGCTACTCCTATAATCATAAGGACAATACAATCGGTGTCTGGAGTTTGGATGTTGAGGAAGATTTGACTGGTAAGGCTTATCAGTATCAAGTTCAATTCCCTCACCACCAAACACTGACACGCGACCCATACACAATTGCGACCAGTCCCGATGGCAAACGATCAGCTATCCTGAGCCATGAAGAAAAGCAAGTTGCAAACTTCGAGGTCAAGCACGGTTCAGAGGCTACTTGGCGCTTGACAAATCCATGTAAGGCAGTTATTTGTGAAATGCACATTCGTGATTTGACCAAATCATCGACCTCAGGTGTGGATGAACATCTTCGAGGAACTTTCTTGGGTGCTGCTCAGACTGGAACGGTTAACCAGTATGGCCAAGCAACTGCTTTTGATTACATCAAGAAGATAGGTTACAATTATGTTCAGTTGCAACCAATTGCAGATCGTCACAAAGAATACGATGAGGATGGGAATGTAACCTACAACTGGGGTTATGATCCACAAAACTATAATGCACCAGAAACCAGCCTTTCAACCAATCCAGAGGATCCAGCTCAGGTTATTCGTGATTTGAAGATCATGGTTCAAGCTTATCATGATGCGGGTATTGGTGTCATTATGGATGTGGTCTATAATCATACCTTCTCAGTAGTTGATGCACCTTTCCAAACAACTGTCCCTGATTATTATTATCGTATGAATCCAGACGGTACCTTCCAGAATGGAACGGGTGTTGGAAATGAAACAGCCAGTGAACACGAAATGTTCCGCAAGTACATGATTGATTCTCTCCTATACTGGGTGCAGGAATACAATATTGACGGCTTCCGTTTTGACTTAATGGGGATTCATGATGTCAAGACCATGCAGATGATTCGTCAGAGCTTGGATGAAATCGACCCTAACATTATCCTTTATGGAGAAGGATGGGATATGGGAACAGGTCTTGCACCTTATGATAAGGCTAAGAAGGACAATGCCTACCAGATGCCAAACATCGGTTTCTTTAATGATAATCAGCGTGATGCTGTCAAAGGTGGAGAAGTTTACGGTGCTATCAAGTCAGGTTTTGTCAGTGGTGCTGCGACAGAACCAATTCTGGCCAAAGCAATCCTGGGCAGTCGTGAATTAGGAACCTATACACATCCAAATCAGGTGCTTAACTATGTGGAAGCCCATGACAATTACAATCTTCACGATTTGTTGGCAACCCTACATCCAGACCAAAGTTCAGAGCAAATCATGCGCAAAGTCGAAACTGCCACAGCCATGAATCTACTCATGCAAGGGATGGCCTTTATGGAAATTGGTCAAGAATTTGGTCGCACAAAACTAGTTGCCACTGGTGAAAATGGCGAGTTGACACATGATGATAGAGAGCGTGCTATGAATAGCTATAACGCTCCTGACAGTGTGAATCAAGTCAACTGGGACTTGCTTAATGAGCGTCAAGACAGTATTGAGTTTATCCGTCAGATGATTCGATTGAAGACAGAAACCAGTGCCTTCTCTTACCCTACTTATGATGAAATTTACCATCATGTCTTCGTTCATTCAGCTCACGAACATAGCGGTTGGATTGTCTATGAGATTCACGGGGAAGAACATCTATTGGTTGTCTTTAATGCTAAAGGGCAAGACTTCCAGTTTGAAAATGCTGGAAATATAGAACTTTTGGTGACCAATAGCCATTTAGCTGATAAAGACATGGTTGGTGGTGTTAGTGCCAGCGTCTTCAAAGTTTTGTAGAATAGATTTACAATTTAAATTCATTTGCAGTTCTGTATCTCTCAAAAACAATATAATCAGGAAATTCGTTTCCTGGTTTATTTTTTACTTAAAATCACATTTTTGTTAGGAAAATGACGAACTTTATGATAGTATAATAAAAAAACAATCTGTTTTCAAAGTGTTTCTGAAAAATTCTTGATTTACAAGTGAACACATCAGTGAATTTGTTGAAGATTTTCAAAAGAATTTTTACCAAATATAGTAATTCACTTGAATCTTCCCTAAAAAGGTAGTATAATAAATCTATAGAAAACGCTTACAGAAATAGGAGGGTGTATGGATAAGAAAAATGCTTTAGAAACCTTTATGACAGGTGAAAATTTTCACCTCCAGCATTATCTGGGAGCGCATAGGGAAGAAAAAGATGGAGAGTCTGGCTATACTTTCCGAGTGTGGGCACCCAATGCTCAGTCTGTTCACTTGGTAGGGGATTTCACAAATTGGATAGAAAATCAAATTCCGATGGAACGGAATGAATTTGGAGTTTGGGAAGTCTTTACCAGTCTTGCTAACGAAGGCCAAATTTATAAGTACCATATTACACGTGCAAATGGTCATCAGCTTATGAAGATTGATCCATTGGCTGTACGTTATGAGGCACGACCTGGTACTGGGGCTATTTTAACAGAAATCCCAGAGAAAAAATGGAAAGATGGACTTTGGTTAGCTCGTAGAAAACGCTTGAGCTTTGAAGAGCGTCCTGTTAATATTTACGAGGCTCATGCTGGCTCTTGGAAGAGAAATCCTGATGGCACACCTTATAGTTTTGCTCAATTGAAAGATGAACTCATTCCTTACTTGGTTGAGATGAACTATACTCACATTGAGTTTATGCCCTTGATGTCTCACCCTCTGGGTTTGAGTTGGGGTTATCAGCTTATGGGTTACTTTGCTTTAGAACATGCCTATGGTCGTCCTGAAGAGTTTCAAGATTTTGTTGAGGAATGTCACTTAAACAATATCGGGGTTATTGTGGACTGGGTACCTGGTCACTTCACTATTAATGATGATGCCTTGGCTTATTATGATGGAACACCAACTTTTGAATACCAAGATCATAATAAGGCCCATAACTATGGTTGGGGAGCACTCAATTTTGACCTTGGAAAGAATGAAGTCCAGTCCTTCTTGATTTCTAGTATTAAGTTTTGGATTGACTTTTACCATTTGGATGGTATTCGCGTGGATGCAGTGAGCAATATGCTCTATCTTGATTATGATAATGCTCCATGGACACCTAATAAAGATGGGGGTAATCTCAACTACGAAGGCTATTATTTCTTAAAACGTTTGAATGATGTCATTAAACAAGCTCATCCAGACGTTATGATGATAGCTGAGGAAAGTTCATCTGCTACTCAGATTACTGACACCAAGGATTCAGATGGTCTTGGCTTTGACTACAAATGGAATATGGGCTGGATGAATGATATCCTCCGTTTCTATGAAGAAGATCCTATTTACCGTAAGTATGACTTTAATCTAGTGACTTTCAGCTTTATGTATGTCTTCAAGGAGAATTATCTCTTACCATTCTCACACGATGAAGTGGTTCATGGCAAGAAGAGCATGATGCACAAGATGTGGGGAGATCGCTATAATCAATTCGCAGGCTTGCGTAATCTCTACACTTACCAAATTTGTCATCCTGGTAAGAAATTACTCTTCATGGGTAGTGAATATGGGCAATTCCTAGAATGGAAATCTGAAGAACAGTTGGAATGGTCAAACCTAGAAGATCCAATGAATGCTAAGATGAAGTATTTCACTTCTCAGCTAAACCAATTTTACAAAGACCATCGCTGTCTGTGGGAAATTGATACCAGCTATGATGGTATTGAAATCATTGATGCGGATAATCGAGACCAGAGTGTTCTTTCTTTCATCCGTAAGGGGAAGAAGGATGATATGTTAGTCTGTGTCTTTAATATGGCACCAGTTGAACGAAAAGACTTTACAATTGGCCTTCCTGTAGCTGGTATTTATGAAGAAGTCTGGAATACTGAGTTAGAAGAGTGGGGCGGTGTCTGGAAAGAACACAATCAAACTGTTCAAACGCAAGAAGGACAATGGAAAGATTATGAGCAGACCTTGACCTTTACTTTACCGGCTATGGGAGCAAGTATATGGAAAATCAAGCGTCGCTTGAAACCTACTAAAACCGTCACAAGTAAAAAACAAAAAGGAGTAGAAAATGAAGAATGAAATGTTAGCTTTGATTCTTGCTGGTGGGCAAGGAACTCGTCTCGGTAAACTCACTCAAAGCATCGCAAAACCAGCTGTGCAATTTGGTGGGCGCTACCGTATCATTGACTTTGCTCTTTCAAACTGTGCCAACTCAGGTATCAACAATGTTGGAGTCATTACACAGTACCAACCACTTGCTCTTAACAATCATATTGGGAACGGTTCAAGCTGGGGACTAGATGGTATCAATTCTGGTGTCTCAATTCTTCAACCTTATTCTGCAAGTGAAGGAAATCGTTGGTTTGAGGGGACTAGTCACGCTATTTACCAAAATATTGATTATATCGACAGTGTCAACCCTGAGTATGTTTTGATTCTGTCTGGGGACCACATCTACAAAATGGACTATGATGATATGCTCCAGTCTCACAAGGATAATAATGCCAGCTTGACAGTCGCAGTTCTTGATGTTCCTTTGAAAGAAGCAAGTCGTTTTGGTATCATGAACACAGATGCAAACAATCGTATTGTTGAATTTGAAGAAAAACCAGCTCAACCTAAATCTACCAAAGCTTCTATGGGAATCTATATCTTTGATTGGCAACGTCTGCGCAATATGCTCGTTGCTGCTGAAAAGAGCAATGTCGATATGTCAGACTTTGGTAAGAATGTCATACCAAATTACCTTGAGTCAGGTGAAAGTGTCTATGCCTATGAATTTAATGGTTACTGGAAAGATGTTGGTACGATTGAGTCACTTTGGGAAGCGAACATGGAGTACATTTCTCCAGAAAATGCCTTGGATAGCCGTAACCGTCAATGGAAAATTTACTCAAGAAACTTAATTTCACCACCAAACTTCCTTGGGGCAAATGCTCATGTGGAAGATTCCTTGGTTGTCGATGGCTGTTTCGTAGATGGAACTGTTAAACATTCTATCCTCTCAACAGGTGCGCAAGTTCGCGAAGGGGCAGAAGTAGTAGATTCAGTTATCATGAGTGGTGCAATTGTCGGTCAGGGAGCTAAAATCAAACGTGCCATTATTGGTGAAGGTGCAGTTATTTCTGACGGTGTCGAAATCGATGGAACAGAAGAAGTACAAGTTGTAGGATATGATGAAGTAGTGGGGGTAGCAACAGATGAAGATTGATAAATATTCTGCCATTTTAGGAAACACAGTTGGTTTTCATGATATGTCAACACTGACAGACCACCGTCCAGTAGCTAGTTTGCCTTTTGGAGGTAAATATCGCTTGATCGACTTCCCGCTTTCAAGTCTTGCTAATGCAGGTGTCCGTAGTATCTTTGGTATTTTCCAACAAGACAATATCAGTTCTGTTTTTGACCATATCCGTTCAGGACGTGAATGGGGCTTGTCAACTCTTCTTAGCCACTACTATCTAGGGATTTATAACACTCGTGTGGAAAGTAGTACAGTTGGAAAAGAATACTACCAACAGTTGCTTACTTATTTGAAACGTTCTGGTTCAAACCAAACCGTTTCACTCAACTGTGATGTTCTGATTAATATTGATTTGAATCAAGTATTCCATCTACACAGTACAACAAAAGGGCCTATCACTGTAGTTTATAAAAAACTACCTAAAAAAGACATTTCAGAAGTAAATGCAATCTTGGACGTAGATGAAACAGACCATGTTCTTTCTCATAAACTCTTTGATGGCAAATCAACAGATGAAGTTTACAATATGTCCACAGATATCTTTGTCGTTGAGACACCTTGGTTGATCGAACGATTGGAAGAAGAAGCTAAGAAAGAACATCCAGAGAAATTGCGCTATGTTTTGCGGGATTTGGCTGCAAAAGAAGGGGCTTTTGCCTACGAATACACAGGTTATTTGGCAAATATTCACTCTGTAGAGTCTTATTACCAAGCTAACAAAGATATGCTTGAATCTCAAAAATTCTACTCTCTCTTCTCACCAAATCAAAAGATTTATACAAAGGTCAAAAACGAAGAGCCAACTTATTATGCTAATACATCTAAGGTAAGCACTTCTCAGTTTGCCTCTGGTAGTATTATTGAAGGTCAAGTGGCTAATTCTGTTTTATCACGTAATATTCATGTCCATAAGGATAGCTTGGTTAAAGATAGCATCTTATTCCCTCGTGTTGTTATTGGAGAAGGTGCTCAGGTCGAATATGCTATCTTGGACAAGGGTGTTGAAGTTGCGGATGGAGTTGTGATCCGTGGAACTGCAGAACATCCAGTCGTCGTTAAGAAAGGTGCTAAAGTAACAGAGGATATTCATTCATGAAAATTTTATTTGTAGCAGCTGAGGGGGCCCCCTTTTCAAAAACAGGTGGTTTGGGAGACGTCATTGGCGCTCTTCCAAAATCACTCGTAAAGTCGGGACATGAAGTTGCAGTGATTTTACCCTACTATGACATGGTAGAGGCTAAATTTGGAAATCAGATTGAAGATGTTCTTCATTTTGAGGTGAGTGTTGGTTGGCGCAGACAGTACTGTGGAATTAAGAAAATAGTACTAAATGGTGTGACCTTCTACTTTATTGACAACCAATATTATTTCTTCCGTGGTCATGTTTACGGCGATTTTGATGACGGAGAACGCTTTGCCTTTTTCCAACTGGCTGCCATTGAGGCTATGGAAAGAATTGACTTTATTCCTGACCTTCTCCATGTTCATGACTACCATACAGCTATGATTCCTTTCTTGTTAAAGGAAAAATACCGTTGGATTCAAGCCTATGAGGGCATTAAAACTGTTTTAACCATTCATAATTTGGAATTCCAAGGACAATTTTCAGAAGGAATGTTATGGGATTTGTTTGGAGTTGGCTTTGAGCGTTATGCTGATGGCACCCTTCGATGGAACAACTGTCTGAACTGGATGAAGGCAGGTATTCTCTATGCGGATCGTGTTTCAACCGTTTCGCCTAGCTATGCTCATGAAATTATGACCAGTCAGTTCGGATGTAACTTGGATCAGATTCTTAGAATGGAATCTGGCAAGGTATCTGGTATCTTGAATGGGATTGATGCTGATCTTTATAATCCTCAGACGGATGCTCTTTTAGACTATCATTTTAATCAGGAAGATTTGTCTGGAAAAGCCCAAAATAAGGCAAAATTGCAAGAGAGAGTAGGCTTGCCAGTTAGAGCTGACGTTCCACTGGTGGGAATTGTTTCTCGTTTGACACGTCAAAAAGGTTTTGATGTGGTGGTCGAAAGTCTGCACCATATCTTGCAAGAAGATGTTCAGATTGTTCTTTTGGGAACTGGCGATCCAGCCTTTGAAGGGGCTTTCTCATGGTTTGCTCAGATTTACCCAGACAAGCTATCAGCAAATATCACTTTTGATGTCAAACTAGCTCAAGAAATCTACGCTGCTTGTGATCTCTTCCTCATGCCAAGTCGTTTTGAACCATGTGGCTTGTCTCAAATGATGGCTATGCGTTACGGAACCTTGCCATTGGTTCATGAAGTTGGTGGCTTGCGAGATACCGTTCGCGCTTTCAATCCAATCGAGGGAAGCGGTACTGGCTTTAGCTTTGACAATCTATCTCCTTACTGGTTAAATTGGACTTTCCAAACAGCATTGGACTTGTATAGAAACCATCCTGATGTTTGGAGAAATCTACAAAAACAAGCTATGGAGTGTGATTTCTCATGGGATACAGCCTGCAAGTCATACCTTGACTTGTACCATAGTTTAGTTAATTAATAGATAAAATCGTATGATGACTTCATACGATTTTTGGGCTGTTTAGAGAGGAGAAGATATGTCTCAAGTAAAAGGTTTGTGTGTCATGGATGTTGATGGAACCTTAATCCTAGAAGAAGTGATTGATCTTTTGGGTAGAGAGGCAGGTCGTGAGGAGGAAATTTCGCTGATTACAAGTCGGGCAATGCGAGGAGAGTTAGACTTTGAAAGCAGTTTAAGAAAAAGAGTGTCCTTGCTGGAAGGTCTTCCTGTTTCGGTTTTTGATAAAGTCTTCAACTCTATTCATCTAACGCCAAATGCCCAGGAATTCATTTCCATTCTCCAAAAGAATGGTATCCTAGTTGGTCTACTGTCTGGTGGCTTTACACCAATAGTTGCGAGACTAGCAAAATCTCTTGGAATTGCCCATTTCTCTGCCAACCAACTTGAAGTCAAAGATGGTCTTTTAACTGGAAAATTGATTGGACAAATTATAAGTCCTGAGGTCAAAAAAGAGACTCTGGAAAAATGGAGAGAGGGACTAAAACTTCCTCAAGAAAGAACTGTTGCAATCGGAGATGGGGCAAATGACCTATTAATGTTGAAATCAGCAGGACTGGGAATCGCCTTTTGTGGCAAAGAAGTACTCAAAAAAGAAATACCACATCATGTTGACAAGAGGGATTTTTTAGAAGTTCTTCCCTTGATTGACTGTTTAGAATGAGGGAAAATATGAAGATTGTAATTGCACCAGATTCGTTTAAGGAAAGCTTGTCCGCTCAACAGGTAGCTGAAGCAATAAAAAGAGGCTTCCAACAATCGATAGCAGATGTAGACTGTCTCCTCTGCCCTGTTGGTGATGGTGGCGAAGGTACAGTAGATGCTATTCGGCATTCTATTGACCTTGAAGAAAAATGGATCAAAGTGACAGGACCTTTTGGACAAAAAGAAGCCATGCGCTATTTTCAAAAAGGGGGACTGGCGCTATTTGAAGTTGCCGACTTGGTTGGCCTTGGAAAGATTCCGCTAGAGAAACGAAATCCACTTCAAATCCAAACTTGTGGTATTGGAGAGTTGATTCGTCATCTCATTGCTCAAGGGATTAAAGATATCTATATCGGCGTTGGTGGTACGGCCAGTAATGATGGCGGTATTGGTATTGCTGCTGGATTGGGGTATCAATTCTATGATAAGGCTGGAAATGTCTTGCCTGCTTGCGGTCAATCCTTACTAAACTTAGCTTCTATGTCAACAGAAAATCGCTATGAAATTCCTGAAGATGTGCAAATTCGTATTTTAGCAGATGTCGTGAGTCCCTTATGTGGTCAGCAAGGTGCGACTTACACTTTTGGAAAGCAAAAAGGTTTACATCCTACTATGTTTGCAGTCGTAGATCAGGCAATCCAAGATTTTTATGAAAAAGTCTCGCCTGCAACATTAGAAATTAAAGGTGCAGGAGCTGGTGGAGGAATTGCTGGCGGTTTGTGTGCCTTTGCTAAAGCAAGTATCGTATCTGGAATTGACACTTGTTTAGATTTGATTGACTTTGATAAGAAAGTTGCAGATGCTGACTTGGTAGTTGTAGGAGAAGGAAGGATAGATCGTCAAAGTTTAGCAGGTAAAGCGCCGATAGGCGTAGCAAAAAGAACCCCTGTCGGAGTTCCTGTCATTGCTATTTGTGGTAGTATTGCTGAGGATTTACCTCCCCTACCATTTGAGAATATCCAAGCGGCTTTTTCAATTTTGGAGAAAAGTGAACCTCTAGAAGATAGTTTGAAAAATGCCAGTCTCTATCTGGAGCGCACGACTGCCAATATCGGTCACTTATTAAATATGCGCAAGATTTAGCCAAACCATTTCTTCCAGATGGATGTTTTAGCTGGTTCTTCCTTTTTATCTTCCCAAAGTTTTGCAAAAGCAAGTCGAAGGTCCTTTTCTTCTACTTGTACTGGTGCATTGGTATGAATAATCAGTCCAAAAGGAGAAGAAGCGTGGTCTTCAGAAACTATTGTGGCTTGGCTATCAGTTTCTTTTGCTTCTTTCAAGTAGAAAACTTGCTTGTCAAATTCGATAGTTGGTGAAATCTTCACAAATAGTGGCTCTGCTTTTTCCTGAAGATTTTCTAAAATAGATAAAAAGCCTTTTTCTAACTGAGGACTATTTGCTGTGTCAATATCTGCATACCCAAGAACTCTTTCCTCAAAGGTACCAAGATAGCGTCTTTGCTCATCCGGATTAATTTTTGGCCCACCGTGAGCTTTTTCAAGTAATTGTTTTGATAAATCTGTCATGAAAACAGTATATCATAAAAGTTAGAATAAAACAGACAAAAGAAAGCGATTACTTTATAAAGTTAAGGAAAATTTGCACAAAGATAACGTTTTTTCTTGAAAAAGGAGGGGTTTTAAGGTATTATAGAGGTGTAAAAAATTTAACTCATAAGGAGAGTAAAAAATGTCAATTATTACTGATGTTTACGCTCGCGAAGTCCTAGACTCACGCGGTAACCCAACACTTGAAGTAGAAGTTTACACTGAATCAGGTGCTTTCGGACGTGGTATGGTTCCATCAGGAGCTTCTACTGGTGAACACGAAGCAGTTGAACTTCGCGACGGTGACAAATCTCGTTACGGTGGTCTTGGTACACAAAAAGCTGTTGACAACGTAAACAACATCATTGCTGAAGCTATCATTGGCTACGATGTACGTGATCAACAAGCTATCGACCGTGCTATGATCGCTCTTGACGGTACTCCTAACAAAGGTAAATTGGGTGCAAACGCAATCCTTGGTGTGTCTATCGCTGTAGCTCGTGCTGCTGCTGACTACCTTGAAATCCCACTTTACAGCTACCTTGGTGGATTCAACACTAAAGTTCTTCCAACTCCAATGATGAACATCATCAACGGTGGTTCTCACTCTGACGCTCCAATTGCTTTCCAAGAGTTCATGATCTTGCCAGTTGGTGCGCCAACATTCAAAGAAGCTCTTCGTTACGGTGCTGAAATCTTCCACGCTCTTAAGAAAATCCTTAAATCACGTGGTTTGGAAACTGCCGTAGGTGACGAAGGTGGATTCGCTCCTCGTTTCGAAGGAACTGAAGACGGTGTTGAAACTATCCTTGCTGCGATCGAAGCTGCTGGATATGTTCCAGGTAAAGACGTATTTATCGGATTTGACTGTGCTTCATCAGAATTCTACGATAAAGAACGTAAAGTTTACGACTATACTAAATTTGAAGGTGAAGGCGCTGCTGTTCGTACATCTGCAGAACAAATCGACTACCTTGAAGAATTGGTTAACAAATACCCAATCATCACTATCGAAGATGGTATGGATGAAAACGACTGGGATGGTTGGAAAGCACTTACTGAACGTCTTGGTAAGAAAGTACAACTTGTTGGTGACGACTTCTTCGTAACAAACACTGACTACCTTGCACGTGGTATCCAAGAAGGTGCTGCTAACTCAATCCTTATCAAAGTTAACCAAATCGGTACTCTTACTGAAACTTTTGAAGCTATCGAAATGGCTAAAGAAGCTGGTTACACTGCCGTTGTATCACACCGTTCAGGTGAAACTGAAGATTCAACAATCGCTGACATCGCAGTTGCAACTAACGCAGGACAAATCAAGACTGGTTCACTTTCACGTACAGACCGTATCGCTAAATACAACCAATTGCTTCGCATCGAAGACCAACTTGGTGAAGTAGCTGAATACCGTGGATTGAAATCATTCTACAACTTGAAAAAATAAAATAGTTCAGTGAACTATTTTATCCCGAACCTTGAAATTCAAAAGTTCGGCCGTTGATTTAACAACGTTTTAAGCCCCTCGGATTTTATCCGAAGGGCTTTTTTTCTGTTCAGGGGGCAAAAAAGGGGCAGTGTTTATGGTATAATAGACAAAAATACGTGAATTAGAAAGAAATTATGTCTAAAGAAATTGATATTGAGTACTACCACCAGCTAGCCTTGCAAAAGCAGAAGGAGCATCGTAAAGTACTAGCTAATCTAAAGAAAAAACCTCCTAAAAACCTAGACAAGATAGCCCAACAGATTCACCAAGAAGTCTTTGAGGAGATTGATTGTACTGCCTGTGCTAACTGTTGTAAGACATTGGGGCCTGACTTTAAAGAAGCGGATATTACACGAATCGCCAAGTATTTTAAGATGAAATTACCAGCTTTTGAATCGGAGTTTCTGCAGGTAGATGAAGATGGTGATAAGGTTTTTAAATCCATGCCTTGTCCCTTTTTAGGAGGAGATAATCTATGTTCCATCTATGATGTTCGTCCAAAGGCCTGTCGTGAATTTCCTCATACAGACCGCAAAAAGATCCATCAAATCAACCATTTGACGATTAAGAATACTTTGACCTGTCCAGCAGCCTATCTCTTTGTTGAGAAATTAAAGGATAAGTTATAGAGATTTAAAGGATAAAAAATTTCTAATAATAACTAGAGATATGAAGGGAGAACTCTGTGCCTAGACCGAAAACAAAAGAGGAGCTAATGCTGACTTCTAAGGAAAACTATGAAAAGCTCAATCGTTTCATCTCCCAACTAAGTGAAGATGAGCTACAGACTCCATTTGATTTTTCAAGAGACTCAAAGAAAAAAGAAGCTCACTGGAAAAGGGATAAAAACCTGCGGGATGTCTTGATTCATCTTTATGAATGGCAGCAGTTACTTTTGACCTGGGTATATTCTAATCAAAAAGGTCACGAAAGATCTTTTCTCCCTGAACCTTATAATTGGAAAACTTACGGGGAAATGAATGTCGCTTTTTGGAAGAAACACCAGAGAACATCCTTAGAAGAAACGACAAAACTCCTCAATCAATCACATAAAGAGGTTTTAGAGTTGTTGGAAGATTTTAGCAATGACGAACTCTTTAACAAAGGTGTCTATAAGTGGACGGGAGGAACAAGTCTAGGTTCCTACTTTGTCAGTAGCACGTCAAGCCACTATGATTGGGCTCTGAAAAAACTCAAAGCTCATCGGAAGAATTGTAAGTGTCATAGTTGAGGTGTGAATGTGTTCTTATAGGTTTCGAATACCTTAGTTTTCCTTGTTTTAGAGCAATTCTAGCTTTAGAATCCTTCAAAAATAAAAATTTAAGACAATCAATGGTTTAGAATTGCAGGGATATTTAGGAAAATAGAGGATTCGATCGTTAGGATTGTTCTATTCTGAAAGATTTGTGTTGAATTGTATAGGCTAGAGTACGAATTTTTTTCAAGTTATTAAATTAGTTAATTGTGTGAGGAGCTTTATGGCTATAATGTTCTTAGTGAATTTTTAGAAAGCAAAGCTCTCAAATTTTAATATCTAACTTCTACTCTTCGAAAACAGTAGAAGTTAGATATTAAAATTTAATGCAGTAAAAACCTTGAAACTTAAAAATTTGAAGGCTTTTTGGTATTATTTAGGGTATAGATAGATTTCAAATTATAATGGTATAACTTGTTAACATTCCAAAGATGTAATCGTTAAAAGGGAATTAAATCGTTAGATAGTTCGGATATAGTTTGTGTTTAATTGTTAGCGTTTTCGTGATATAATACCATTAGAAAATATTATTGGAGAATCTAAATGAGAAACGATATTCAACCAGCCTTACAAACAGTAAAATCTTATTTTGAAAAATCAGAATTTTATATTCCTACCTATCAGAGACCTTATGCTTGGCAAGTACCACAATGTGAACAACTCATTGAAGATATTAATCTTCATATGGAAAATTTCGATGATACTTCCCAAGACAATTATTTCTTTGGGGCAGTTCTCATCGCTCAAGAATCTGGAGAAGATCACGAAGTAACCTTGATTGATGGCCAACAAAGAACAACGACATTTATGTTACTTCTTAAGGCGATCTTATTGAAGATTGATAATGAGCTTGAACTTCAACCGACTCTAGATACTGATGCACGCAGATTAGTGAAACGTCTTAATGGTCTTAAAGAGCAGATTGTAACAATGCTTTTCAATGTTTCAGATGATGAAAAAGATGATTTCGTTGATGGACTGTATTATCCTGGCGATGATAGAATAAAGTATCTAAATCATTCGATTTCAGAAAAATATGCTAATGAGATGACTACTATCTTGCTAGGTAAAGATTTTATATCTATTAAAGATAGAGTTCACCAAATCTATCGTCGCCAGAAAGACAACCGCTATACTAACTTCTATAAAAACTTTAGATATTTTTACAATATGTGTAACGAATTGAATGTTTTTACTCTTATCAATTTTGCTAACCACTTTATTGATAATTGCCAAGTGATTACCATTACAAGTTATAATACTGATCAGGCAATAAATATTTTCAATTCCTTAAATGGGACTGGTGTTCCATTGACCCCAATTGAAGTAATTGTATCTAAGACCACCGCAAACGCATCAGATAGGAAAAACTTCGAAAAAAATTGGCAAGAAATTGTACAACGTACAGATTCATCTAGATTAGACTTAAATGCGTTAATTACTCACTATATTTTCGTAAAACTTTCAGAACAAAACAGTGCTGATCGAAGAAATCCTGGTATAAGAGCCTTTTTCTCAAAAAATAAACATCTATTGAATGAAGATGTTCTGTTTACTACTGAGCTAAATACAATCTTAAATAATTTTGAACGAGTATCTGATACTATCAATGGTCAATTGATAAATAAATTAAACGGTAATTTACGACCTTTTGTTAGTAGTTATTTATTTTTCAGACAAGACAACACATATCTGGAATACTTACTTAGACTTGGAGTTTTGATTGAATTATCTGAACTCTCATATAGCCATAAACTTTTTAAAGGCTTCCTAGAAGAAATTAATCTGATGTACAGTCAAGTCGATTCAATTTCAATCGACGAACTTATTTCAAAAATAAAGAAGCATATTCATGACAATTTTGTTTATGAAGATGTTAAACAAACTTTGACTGAAAGTGGTGTTTCAAATTCTATTCTTTATGTAAATGAATTCTTATTTGCACTGGAAAAAGGTACTGACTTTAATTTAGAAGGGAATATTGATATTGAACATATTATGCCGCAAAGTGGTTTGAATAGAGAAAATATTATGTCAGATGCTGGACTAGAAAGCCAAGAAGAATTCCGAGATTATGCTGAAAAATTGGGGAATAAAATTCTCCTTGAATCCGAAATTAATCGTGGAATTGGAGATGCTTGGTTTAGAACAAAAAGAGAGAATACAATCACAAGTGGTCATGGCTATATAGGTAGTAAGTTTCCAATAGCTAAATCTCTTGTTAATTATGTAAATGACACCTGGACTAAAACTGACATTGAACTGGCAACAGAAAAATCTGCTAAACGAATTGCTGATTTTATTTTTGAGTAAACTAGAGCGATAGAATTAAGAGGTAAGTTATAATTATGTCATTAAATCAAGTTACAATAGAAATTCCATTAAATATTCAGAAAGGATTAGACTCAGGAATTTATAAACGTTATGGTTCAATAATCAGAAATTCATCTGGCCATATAGTAAAGCATCTAAAAGAAGTAAAGGCAGGAGAACCAGCTCAACAGGTCGTTAAAGGCCTTGCAAAAAATAAATATGTGCTAGTAACAGCTATTGGTGCAACTGTTCTAGCTGTTGGTGGTGTTGGTTATTATGCATTTATTTCAAATAGATATAAGAAGATTGTAAAGAAACTTATAGAAAAGCTAGTTCATTTCATTCAATTAGCACAAAAAGGAGAAGTAAGTGAAGAAGAGGTTGATAATTTCTTAAAATTTTTACAGGACAATCAAAAAGAACTACTTTATTTGAAACTAAACTCTGAAATAGATGAGTTGTTTGATCTTGTATATGATTATACGATTCTATTTGCTCAAGCAAATGGATTTGAGACTGATACTATTTCAGAAGTGGCAGAAAATAATAAAGTTATTAACTTGATGGATTATCTAAATCTACAAAAAACAATATATCGTTCTGATGCTGTTTAAGGAGGCGAGGATTAAATTTCCAGATATAAAAAGGAGCAAATCAGTTTTTTGCTCCTTGCTTTATATTTGTAACAGTTTTCTGATAGGAGTACTTCCTAGTCAACTTACTTTCTTTCACAGTTTCAATATTAAAAATAAAGTAGTGATCACGATGATCTTTGGCATTTTCTTTATTTAATTTGAAGTAGTTCTTCATAGATTTAGCCATGGTAAGCATGATGTCGTCCGTTTGAAATTCATTTCTATGAAGTTCAAACTGCATTATGATTTACCTTTGGTTCTAATATGATAGTATTTAACTAGAGAGGGGAGTTCTATTTTTATGGTATAATGTAAACATATTTGAACAAAATATTAAATTTTACATCTCCTAGAAAGGAAAACTCTCAAATTGTCCTACAAATTTCTACTCTTCGATCTCGACCATACCTTGCTTGATTTTGATGCTGCTGAGGATGTGGCTTTGACCCAACTTCTAAAAGAAGAAGGAGTTGCAGATGTTCAGGCTTATAAAGACTATTATGTTCCTATGAACAAGGCTCTCTGGAAGGACTTAGAGCAAAAGAAAATTAGTAAACAAGAGCTGGTTAACACGCGCTTTTCTCGTTTATTTGCTCACTTTGGACAGGAAAAAGACGGTAGTTTTCTAGCCCAGCGTTACCAATTTTACCTAGCTCAACAGGGCCAAACTTTTTCAGGCGTTCAGGAACTCTTGGACAGCCTCATTGAGCGTGATTATGACTTGTATGCTGCGACTAATGGGATTACTGCCATTCAGACAGGTCGTTTGGCTCAGTCGGGTCTGGCACCTTATTTCAATCAAGTTTTTATCTCAGAACGGTTGCAAACACAAAAGCCTGACGCACTTTTTTATGAAAAAATTGGTCAACAGATTGCTGGATTTAGCAAAGAAGAGACGCTGATGATTGGAGATTCCCTAACCGCCGACATTCAAGGTGGCAATAATGCCGGAATTGACACGATTTGGTACAACCCTCATCACCTCGAAAATCACACACAAGCCCAGCCGACTTACGAAGTCCATTCTTACCAAGATTTGCTGGATTGTTTAGATAAACTGTAAAAAGTGGTTTAGATAGCCACTTTTTGCTATAATAGAGGCAGTAAAAACGAAGGAGTTGGCTATGGAACACTCGTCTTGGCATGCTTTGATTAAGGAGCAATTACCTGAAGGTTATTTCGGGAAAATCAATCAGTTTATGGACCAGGTCTATGCTCAGGGAACTGTTTATCCACCTAAGGAAAAGGTTTTTCAGGCTCTCTTGTCCACACCCCTAGAAGACGTGAAGGTGGTGATTTTAGGACAGGATCCTTATCATGGACCAGGTCAGGCGCAGGGCTTGAGTTTTTCTGTTCCTGACTCTATCCCAGCTCCGCCATCCTTGCAAAATATCTTGAAAGAATTGTCAGATGATATCGGGGTTAAGAAATCTCATGATTTGACAACTTGGGCTGAGCAAGGAGTCTTACTTCTTAATACTTGTTTGACGGTTCCTGCTGGTAAGGCCAATGGTCATGCTGGTCAGATATGGGAGCTGTTTACTGACGCTGTGATTCAGGTGGTCAATCATCTAGATAGGCCAGTGGTCTTTGTACTTTGGGGAGCCTATGCACGCAAGAAAAAGACCTTGGTTACCAATCCTCACCACTTGATTATCGAATCAGCCCATCCCAGTCCTTTATCGGTTTATAGAGGATTTTGGGGTTCCAAGCCTTTTTCCAAGGCTAATGCATTCTTAAAAGAGACAGGACAAGAGCCAATCGATTGGCTTAGATAAGGAGAAAATATGCCTCAGTTAGCGACAATTTGCTACATTGATAACGGTAAAGAACTACTCATGCTCCACCGTAATAAGAAGCCCAATGATGTTCATAAAGGCAAATGGATTGGTGTGGGTGGTAAGCTAGAGCGAGGAGAGACACCTCAGGAATGCGCGGCGCGTGAAATCCTTGAAGAAACAGGGCTTAAAGCCAAGCCAGTTCTAAAAGGTGTTATCACTTTTCCTGAATTTACACCAGATTTAGACTGGTACACCTATGTTTTTAAGGTGACAGAGTTCGAGGGTGACTTGATTGACTGTAACGAGGGAACGCTAGAATGGGTTCCCTATGACGAGGTTTTGAGCAAGCCAACTTGGGAGGGTGACCACACCTTTGTTGAATGGCTTTTAGAGGACAAACCCTTCTTCTCAGCCAAGTTTGTTTATGATGGGGATAAATTGTTGGATACCCAAGTCGATTTCTATGAATAAAGGAGAAAGCAGATGCTACTAATCAAAAATGGTCGTGTAATGGATCCCAAGTCTGGTTTGGATCAAGTGTGTGATGTTTTAGTTCAAGATGGGAAAATTATCAAAATTGCGCCTGAGATTAAAGAAAAAGTAGCAGAGATAATTGATGCTACTGGTCTTGTAGTTGTTCCTGGCTTGGTCGATATTCATGTTCATTTCCGTGAACCTGGTCAGACCCACAAGGAGGATATCCATACTGGTGCCTTAGCAGCCGCCGCAGGTGGTTTTACAACGGTTGTCATGATGGCTAATACTAGTCCAACCATTTCAGATGTAGAAACCCTGAAAGAAGTTCTCCAGTCAGCTGCCAAGGAAAAAATCAATGTCAAGACAGTTGCGACCATTACTAAGAATTTTAATGGCCAAGACTTGACTGACTTTAAGGCGCTTTTAGAAGCAGGTGCCGTTGGTTTTTCTGATGACGGTATTCCGCTTGAAAGCAGTAAAGTGGTCAAAGAAGCCATGGAAGAAGCCAAAAAGCTCAATACCTTTATCAGTCTTCATGAGGAAGATCCAGGTTTGAATGGAATTCTTGGCTTTAACGAAAATATTGCTAAAGAACATTTCCATATCTGCGGTGCTACTGGGGTGGCTGAGTATGCTATGATGGCGCGTGATGTCATGATTGCCTATGCAACCAAGGCCCATGTTCACATCCAGCATTTGTCTAAGGAAGAGAGTGTTAAAGTAGTTGAGTTCGCTCAAAGTTTGGGAGCGCAAGTCACAGCAGAAGTAGCGCCACAGCATTTCTCTAAGACAGAAGCTCTCCTTTTAACTCAAGGTAGCAATGCCAAGATGAATCCGCCACTTCGTTTGGAATCAGACCGTCGTGCCGTGATTGAAGGTCTCAAATCAGGCGTCATCACGGTTATCGCGACAGACCACGCGCCTCACCATGCGGATGAAAAAAATGTCGAGGATATCACCAAAGCGCCATCTGGTATGACTGGTTTGGAAACCTCTCTGTCTCTCGGTTTGACTTATTTGGTGGAAGCTGGGGAATTGACCTTGATGGAATTGCTAGAAAAAATGACCTACAACCCAGCCAAACTTTACAACTTTGAAGCAGGTTACTTGGCTGAGAATGGTCCAGCGGACATCACTATTTTTGATGTTAAGGCTGACCGCCTTGTGGACTCCCATTTTGCTTCGAAAGCAGCGAATTCACCATTCATCGGTGAAACCTTAAAAGGGCAGGTTAAATATACCATCTGTAAGGGACAAATTGTCTATCAAAACTAGGTGGGAGTCTGCTCTGTAAATAAAAAGAATAGAGATCCTATATGTATCAAACCCATCATTTTAAAGACAAGTTTATCTTGTTTTTAAAGATATTTTTCCCTATCCTGATTTATCAATTTGCCAATTATTCTGCATCCTTTGTTGATACGACTATGACTGGCCAATACAATACCTTGGACTTGGCTGGTGTGTCTATGGCAACCAGTATCTGGAATCCTTTCTTTACCTTCCTGACAGGGATTGTGTCAGCCTTGGTGCCCATTATTGGTCACCATCTTGGTCGAGGGAAAAAGGAAGAAGTTGCGTCAGATTTTTACCAGTTTATCTATCTGGCCTTGGGTCTATCTGTGCTCTTGCTGGGGATGGTACTTTTCTTGGCACCACCAATCTTGAATCATATTGGCTTAGAAGTATCAGTAGCAGCAGTAGCGGTTCGCTATCTTTGGTTTCTATCTATCGGAATTATCCCCTTGTTGCTCTTTAGTGTCATTCGTTCCTTGCTGGATTCGCTGGGTTTGACCAAACTGTCCATGTATCTCATGCTTTTGTTACTCCCTCTCAATAGTGGATTTAACTATCTCTTGATTTACGGTGCCTTTGGTGTTCCAGAGTTGGGAGGTGCTGGGTCAGGTTTAGGGACTTCTTTGGCCTACTGGGTCTTGTTGGGAATTTCTGTTCTGGTTTTATTTAAACAGGAGAAGCTCAAAGCCTTGCATCTTGAGAAACGCATTCCGCTGAATATGGATAAAATCAAGGAAGGGGTTCGCTTAGGTCTGCCTATTGGGGGAACTGTCTTTGCGGAAGTAGCTATCTTTTCCGTGGTTGGTTTGATTATGGCTAAGTTCTCGTCCTTGATTATCGCTAGTCACCAGTCAGCTATGAACTTTTCAAGTCTCATGTACGCCTTTCCTATGAGTATCTCATCGGCTATGGCCATTGTCGTGTCTTATGAAGTGGGAGCCAAGCGATTTGATGATGCGAAGACCTATATTGGTCTAGGAAGATGGACTGCCCTCATTTTTGCGGCCTTCACCTTAACTTTCCTTTACATTTTTAGAGGAAATGTGGCCAGTCTTTATGGTAACGACCCAGAATTTATCAATTTGACAGCGAGCTTTTTGACTTATAGCCTTTTCTTTCAGTTAGCAGATACCTTTGCGGCACCGCTTCAGGGAATTTTACGGGGTTATAAGGATACAGTTATTCCTTTTTACCTTGGTTTGGTTGGTTATTGGGGTGTAGCAATCCCAGTGGCTATGGTATTTGATTCCCTAACAGATTTTGGAGCTTATTCATACTGGATTGGTTTGATTATTAGTCTGATTGTGAGTGGAGCGCTCTACCGTTGGCGTTTGACTGTGATTATGAAGAGATTTGAATCTTTAGAAAAATCTAAACGATAAAAAGTTTGTGAAAAAATATTCTTAATAAGAAAATACCTTGTTTTCATGGGGTTTTCTTTTTTATTTTGTGAAATTTGTTTTAGAAAAACTTTGACAGTATTTACCAAAAACGGTAAAATAGTAAGGTAAGAAGAAAGTTAGAAAGGCAAGAAGATGTCAACTTTAGATAAAAATCTTTTGCTAGAAATGTTCCGTAAGATGGAAGAAATCCGTCGCATGGACTTAAAAATTGCACAATTAGTAAAGAAAGGGAAAGTGCCAGGAATGACGCACTTTTCTGTTGGAGAAGAGGCAGCTAACGTGGGTGCCATGTTGGCTCTCAATCCAGATGATCTGATCACCTCAAATCACCGTGGTCACGGGCAAGCTATTGCTAAAGGGATTGACCTCAATGGAATGATGGCTGAAATCCTTGGTAAATACACAGGAACCTGTAAAGGTAAAGGTGGATCTATGCATATCGCTGACCTTGATGCTGGTAACCTTGGTGCCAATGGTATCGTAGGTGGTGGTATGGGGATCGCTGTCGGTGCAGCCCTCAGTCAGCAAATGCAAAATACCGGTAAAATCGTTGTCTGCTTCTTTGGAGATGGTGCGACCAACGAAGGTGTTTTCCACGAAGCAGTGAACATGGCTTCTATCTGGAACCTGCCAGTCATTTTCTATTGCATTAACAACGGTTACGGTATCTCTGCGGATATCAAGAAAATGACTAATGTAGAACATATCCATCAACGTAGCGCCGCTTATGGAATTCCTGGAATGTTCATCGAAGACGGTAACAATGTCATCGATGTCTACGAAGGATTTAAGAAAGCCGTAGATCATGTTCGCAGTGGTAATGGTCCAGTCTTGATTGAAAGTGTCACTTATCGTTGGCTCGGTCACTCATCATCTGACCCTGGTAAATATCGTACACGTGAAGAAGTGGAATTGTGGAAACAAAAAGACCCGATCGAAAACCTTCGCAAGTACCTCATTGAAAACACTATTGCAAGTGCCGAAGAATTGGAAGAAATCCAAGCGCAAGTCAAGGAAGCAGTAGAAGCTTCTGTTAAATTTGCAGAAGAAAGTCCATTCCCACCGCTTGAATCAGCCTTTGAAGATATTTACGCAGACTAAGGAGAAAGAGATAAAATGGAAACAAAAACAATGTCCTTCCGTGACACCATTATCCTTGCTATGTCTGAGGAAATGCGTCGCGATGAAAATGTGTTCTTGATGGGAGAAGACGTCGGTGTCTTCGGAGGAGACTTCGGAACTTCTGTTGGAATGCTTGAAGAATTTGGTCCAGAACGTGTCCGTGACTGTCCGATTTCTGAAGCTGCCATCTCTGGAGCAGCAGCAGGAGCAGCCATGACAGGCCTTCGTCCAATCGTCGATATGACCTTTATGGACTTCTCGGTTATTGCCATGGACAATATCGTCAACCAAGCTGCTAAAACACGTTATATGTTTGGTGGTAAGGGTCAGGTCCCAATGACTGTTCGTTGTGCAGCAGGTAATGGAGTTGGTTCTGCAGCCCAGCACTCGCAATCACTAGAGTCTTGGTTTACTCATATTCCTGGACTTAAGGTTGTGGCTCCAGGTACACCTGCGGACATGAAAGGACTGCTCAAGTCTTCTATCCGTGATAACAACCCTGTTATCATTCTTGAGTACAAGTCAGAATTTAACCAAAAGGGGGAAGTGCCAGTTGATCCAGACTACACGATTCCACTTGGAGTTGGGGAAATCAAACGAGAAGGTACGGATGTAACAGTTGTTACTTATGGAAAAATGCTTCGCCGTGTGGTTCAAGCAGCTGAAGAATTGGCAGAAGAAGGAATTTCTGTTGAGATTGTTGACCCACGTACCCTTGTTCCGCTTGATAAGGATATTATCATTAACTCAGTGAAGAAGACTGGTAAAGTTGTTCTGGTCAACGATGCCCACAAAACAAGCGGCTATATCGGAGAGATTTCAGCTATTATTTCAGAATCGGAAGCATTTGACTATCTAGATGCACCAATCCGTCGTTGTGCAGGAGAAGATGTGCCGATGCCTTATGCACAAAACCTAGAAAATGCAATGATTCCAACAGTTGAAAGTATCAAAGATGCCATCCGTAAAACTTATAACAAAGAATAATACGTAATATAAGTTATGTAAACAAAATAAAGCTGACGAGAAACTTTGTATCTCTTAGGTGCAGAGCTCTTCGTCCTTAATATCATAGATTAGAGCACGGGCTAAAGTCTGTGTGAAAAAGATAAACTTTCCTAGAAACTAAAGTTTCTTCGTCAAGTTTCCTATTTTCACTTTGACTTTTGACGCCCTTAGTATCTTATAATAGAATTGGAGAGGTCATGGCTGATGACAAGCTAAGAGCGACTCCTGCGGCTAGAAAGTTAGCGGATGATTTAGGGATCAACCTCTACGACGTTTCTGGTTCAGGTGCAAACGGTCGTGTCCACAAAGAAGACGTGGAAACTTATAAAGACACAAACGTGGTTCGCATTTCGCCACTTGCAAAACGAATTGCCCTCGAACATAACATTGCTTGGCAGGAAATTCAAGGAACCGGTCATCGTGGTAAAATCATGAAGAAGGATGTTTTGGCCTTGCTTCCTGAAAATATCGAAAACGATACCATCAAGTCCCCTGCTCAGATTGAAAAAGTGGAAGAAGTTCCTGATAACGTAACACCATACGGTGAAATTGAACGTATCCCAATGACACCAATGCGTAAGGTTATTGCCCAACGTATGGTTGAATCTTACCTAACTGCGCCAACCTTCACCCTCAACTATGAAGTTGATATGACGGAAATGTTGGCTCTTCGTAAGAAGGTTCTTGAGCCAATCATGGAAGCAACTGGGAAGAAGACTACTGTAACAGACCTTCTTTCACTTGCAGTTGTTAAGACTCTTATGAAACACCCCTACATCAACGCTTCATTGACAGAAGATGGCAAGACCATTATCACTCACAACTATGTCAATCTTGCCATGGCAGTTGGAATGGATAATGGATTGATGACACCTGTTGTTTACAATGCTGAGAAGATGACTCTTTCAGAGTTGGTTGTAGCCTTCAAGGATGTTATTGGCCGTACCTTGGATGGCAAATTGGCTCCAAGTGAACTTCAAAATTCAACATTTACTATCAGTAACTTGGGAATGTTTGGCGTTCAGTCCTTTGGTCCTATCATCAACCAACCAAACTCAGCTATCCTTGGTGTCAGTTCGACAATTGAGAAGCCAGTTGTCGTCAATGGTGAAATTGTCATTCGCCCTATCATGAGCCTAGGATTAACCATTGACCACCGTGTCGTAGATGGTATGGCTGGTGCTAAGTTTATGAAAGACTTGAAAGAATTGATTGAAAATCCAATCTCAATGTTGATTTAAGAACAAGAGTATTCATTTTAAAGATATAGATAAAGGAAGGAAGACATGGCCTTAGAAGTAATTATGCCAAAAGCCGGCGTGGATATGACAGAAGGACAAATCGTCCAATGGAATAAAAAAGTCGGAGAATTTGTAAAAGAAGGAGAAATCCTTTTGGAAATCATGACTGACAAAGTCAGCATGGAATTGGAAGCCGAAGAAGATGGGTACTTGATTGCCATTCTCAAAGGAGATGGCGAAACTGTCCCTGTAACGGAAGTTATCGGTTACCTTGGCGAAGAAGGAGAAAATATCCCAACAGCTGGAGCCGTAGCGCCAGAAGCTAGCCCAGTACCTGTAGCAAGTGCCTCAAGCGATGATGGTAAGAGCGATGATGCTTTTGATATCGTTGTGATTGGTGGAGGTCCTGCTGGTTATGTTGCAGCCATCAAAGCTGCCCAACTCGGCGGTAAGGTTGCCCTTGTTGAGAAATCAGAACTCGGTGGAACCTGCTTGAACCATGGCTGTATCCCAACCAAGACTTATCTTCACAACGCTGAAATCATTGAAAACATCGGTCATGTTGCAAACCGTGGTATTGTAATCGAAAATCCAAACTTCACTGTAGATATGGACAAACTCCTTGAAACTAAGTCTAAGGTTGTTAATACCTTGGTAGGTGGTGTTGCAGGTCTTCTTCGTAGCTACGGAGTTACTGTTCATAAGGGTGTTGGTACTATTACTAAAGATAGGAATGTCTTGGTAAATGGTTCTGAATTGCTTGAAACCAAGAAAATTATCCTTGCTGGTGGTTCAAAAGTCAGCAAGATCAACGTTCCTGGTATGGAATCATCGCTTGTGATGACCAGTGACGACATTCTTGAAATGAACGAAGTTCCAGAAAGCCTTGTTATCATCGGTGGTGGCGTTGTCGGTATTGAACTCGGCCAAGCTTTCATGACATTTGGTTCAAAGGTAACTGTTATCGAAATGATGGACCGTATCGTACCAGCTATGGATGCGGAAGTTTCTAAGAACCTTCGCTTGATTCTTGAACGTAAAGGCATGACCATCTTGACTGGTACTAAACTGCAAGAAATCATCGAGGAAAATGGTCAACTTCGTATCAAGGTTGAAGGAAAAGATGATGTCATCGCAAGCAAAGCTCTTCTTTCAATCGGTCGTGTTCCAGACCTTGAAGGTATTGGCGATGTTGAGTTTGAATTGGATCGTGGACGTATCAAGGTCAACGAATACATGGAAACTTCTGTGCCAGGTATCTATGCTCCAGGTGACATCAACGGTACGAAGATGTTGGCGCACGCTGCCTTCCGTATGGGTGAAGTTGCCGCTGAAAATGCTCTTAAAGGAAATCACGCTGTTGCCAAATTGAATCTGACTCCTGCAGCCATCTACACTCTCCCTGAAGTAGCAGCAGTAGGTCTCACAGAAGAACAAGCTCGTGAGAAGTACGATGTTGCCATCGGTAAATTCAACTTTGCTGCTAACGGTCGTGCCATTGCATCTGATGCTGCTCAAGGTTTCGTTAAAGTTATTGCAGATAAGAAATACGGAGAAATCCTTGGCGTTCATATCATCGGTCCTGCAGCTGCAGAATTGATTAACGAAGCGTCAAGCATTATCGAAATGGAAATTACTGTTGAAGAAATGCTGAAGACTATCCACGGACATCCAACTTACTCTGAAGTGATGTATGAAGCATTTGCAGATGTTCTAGGAATGGCCATCCATTCACCTAAGAAAAAATAAAATGAAGATAGACTAGGCTGGAAAGATATTTTCCAGTCTCTATCGTATAAAGGGATATCATGAAATATATTATCAATCATTCAAACGACACTGCCTTTAATATTGCCTTGGAAGAATATGCCTTTAAACATCTTTTAGATGAGGATCAAATCTTCCTTCTTTGGATCAATAAACCATCTATCATTGTTGGTCGTCACCAAAATACTATCGAAGAAATAAATCGTGATTATGTTCGTGAAAATGGTATTGAGGTGGTTCGCCGTATCAGCGGTGGTGGAGCCGTTTACCACGATTTGAATAACCTCAACTACACTATTATCTCAAAAGAAGATGAAAACAAGGCCTTTGACTTCAAGAGCTTTTCAACTCCAGTTATCAATACCTTGGCTCAACTCGGTGTTAAAGCTGAGTTCACAGGCCGTAACGACCTTGAGATTGACGGCAAGAAATTCTGTGGAAATGCCCAAGCCTATATCAATGGCCGTATCATGCACCACGGTTGCTTGCTCTTTGACGTTGATTTGTCGGTCCTTGCTAATGCCCTCAAGGTTTCAAAAGATAAATTTGAGTCAAAAGGTGTGAAATCTGTCCGTGCTCGTGTAACTAATATTGTCAATGAATTACCAGAAAAAATCACAGTTGAAGAATTCCGTGATTTGCTATTGGAATACATGAAAAAAGAGTACCCAGAGATGACTGAATACGTTTTTTCTGAGGAAGAATTAGCCGAAATCAATCGCATCAAGGATACTAAGTTCGGTACTTGGGACTGGAACTACGGCAAATCACCAGAATTTAACGTCCGTCGTGGAACAAAATTCACCAGTGGTAAAGTCGAAGTCTTTGCTAATATCGTCGAATCAAAAATCCAAGATATCAAGATCTATGGTGACTTCTTTGGTATCGAGGACGTTGCAGCTGTAGAAGATATCCTTCGTGGCGTCAAATACGAACGCGAAGACGTTTTTAAAGTCCTAGAAACTATTGACATTACACGCTACTTCGCTGGCATTAGCCGTGAAGAAATCGCTGAAGCAGTAGTAGGATAAACCAAAAAGAAGTTGGTTGTTTGACCACCTTCTTTTTTAAAAATCATATATTACATAATTTATTTTATGTATTTCATAAACTATCTAGAGCATTCTTTTGTTCATCGTTGACGATATGGGTATAGAGGTCAGTGACTTGCGTACTGGCGTGTCCTAGCTGGTGGCTAACCAAAACTTGCGATTTAGTTGCATCATAGAGCCTGGTTGCTAGGGTATGGCGGAGTTTGTGGGGAGTTACACGCACTTTGAAGTCCTCAGAGTACTTAGCAACCATCTTTTCTACGCTGGAAGCATCGATACGATTAGGAACACCTCTATAGAGTGTCAAAAAGAGGGCTGTATCTGTTTTTTTCGTCTTATAGCGTTGATTTCGAATGGCTAGATAATTCTCTAAATAAGGTTTTGCAAAGGCAGCGACATTGACTGAGTCACGTTTACCACCTTTTCTAGTAACATCGATAACCATCATCTTGAGATTGAGGTCTCTTAGATCCAGATTAACAGCTTCAGATAAGCGGACTCCAGACGCCAAGAGAAGGGCAATGATGGCCAAATCACGTTCTTTATTTTTGTTAAATGATGAAAGAGCTCGATTTGAGAGCTGTTGTGGGTACTCTTGATCGATATAAGTCAGAAAACCTTCTGTTTCGTCACCTAGAAAGAGCTTTTGCTTGATGTTTTCAGCTCTGGCAGCAAGTGTTTCTTTCTTTTTCTTGGTTGAAACTTTCTTCATTACATTACGATAGAAATAGGGTTCCCCCTGGTCGTTTTCAACCTCCTCGGTTAGATACTTGTAAAGACTAGAAAGGGCTGATAAGGTTCGATTGATGGTTGTCTGAGAGACACCTTGCTTGGTTGTATTGGCATTCAGCAAAGGTCGTTCACGTAGATACAGGATAAAGGATTCCATATCTTTTTTAGACATATTTTCCAAGACTGATAAAGGAATGTCAGACATTTTATCAACATTTGAAATACCAGACTCCAAAACCCAGCTGAAAAATCGATCATATTCCTTGAGGTATTCGTACAAGGTTGTAAAGCTGTAGGGAACAGCAAGCTTAGATTGGTAGTATTCCAGAACATACCAGGGCATGATTTGTTTTAGTTTGTCAATTCGTTCCAGTAAAATCTCACGTTTCATGTATTTTCTCCATAAATAAGTCTACAAGTAGTATAGCATAGACTTATTTATTTTTCAAGAAAATTATAGTTTTTCGGAAAGATGTTGTAGAGGACATTGATGCAAAGAAAACTATATAACCATACGAAAAATTCTTCTTTATACATCATCATACTTGACTAACATATTAGGTATTTTTGTTTCAAGACTCTTGCGAACTTTACCTTGTATTTCAGTGTCCATTTGGCTGTTAATACTTGTTATTGTTGCTTTAGTATCTCTTGCAATTGTTTTCGATTTTTGGTCAAAACTTTCTTTTATTTGATTTTTAGCGGTCTTTGCCAATTGGCATTGTGCCAGAATACGATTTCTTTCCATCATGCGATACATTTGTTTTAGAGCGTATTGGTATTCTTCATCAGTATAGTACTCATTCATTGGTGCTTGCATAATTTCTCCTTAGTTTTTGATATTCTTCATCTAAGATATTTTTTCTTTGTCGAAATTCTTTATCTATTTTTTCTTTTTCTTCTTCCAGTTTTATTTCATTAGTTCTATAGACTTGGTTAGAATGATATCTCAAATTTTCTATGTCTGTGAAGTACTCTCTAACACAATCAGCTGGTGATGAAAACTTTCTTAATACTAGGTACATTTTATCAGCTTCTTCGTTCATGATCCTTTCCAATCTTGCAGAACGTTCCTCTAATTCTAGTGTCTTTTTCTCTAACTTGTTCTTTTCCAGATAGTATTGTTCTTCGAGGTTAAGAATTTCCCTCTCTTTTTGTCTAATGGCATCCCATTTTACATCTCTGCTTTCCATTGTCTGAACTCCTTAGCAAATTGTGTGTCTGTTGCCACTGTTTTTTCGATGACTTCCTGTAATTGTTTATCTAACTGTTCAAATGCTTGGGCGGGAGCATTCATCTTAGCGACTATTTGATCCGTTTCTGCCTGAAAAGTATCGATAAACTGTGCTTGAGTGATACCTTGGCTAGCAAAAAGAGCTTCAACTTCATAGGGAGCTAAGGCTGTATAGCTTGTAAAATCGATTTTTGACCAAATTTCTTGTAATTCTTGATTGGCGTTTTTGGCTAAGGCGCTCACTTCATCGGCTCCAGTTCTTGCTGCCGTAGCCATAGATGATGATAAGATAGAACCTTGAGCTGCATCTAAGTATATTTCCTCAGAGCTACTAATGCCACCTGATGACCATTTTGACTTCAAGTCCTTGTAATGAGCCATTCCTCGGAGACTGTTGGCATAAGCTCGATAAACACCACTAATTAAGGGTTTTCCACCTTTACCATCAACAACTTGACCTGTTACAGGATCAAACTCCCAATCATCGATATTGTGGCTAGTTCCGTCCAGCCAGTATATTGTATCAGGCATTTTTAAGAAAGATTTATTAAACCATTCGGGGTGATTGAAATCATTGATAACGACAACATTATCAGACTTTCTACGATAATCAATAAACATAGCTGGATTTTTGTCTATGAATGCTTTTTCCTCATTAGAAAGTGAAAGATAATAAAACCAGGCATTGAAGGTAGTCGTAGGGATGTGGTATTTAGCTCCTACCTTTAGCATATAAGAGCCTTGTGAATAACCCGATAGATGACTAACTTCATATCTGGGATCGTCCATGATTTCTTTTACGAAACGGTCCGCTACAAAATATTGGGGTGACAAAGATGTATCTCTTTCTACCAGCGCTGTAGAGATGTCAATCTTAGTAGGACTCCCTGGATCCGTCCCTGCAGCAATCACAGTTACATTTTTATAATCTGGTTCGCCGTTGACAATAGGTGCAACTGCCAGTCCATCAAATCCCGTTACTGGGTCAGACTTAGTGGCAACAACACGGAATTCTTGACCATCAGAAGTGGTTATGGTGTTGGTTTCATCCGAAAATAACTTATCATCTGTTTTGGATACAACCTTCTTTTCAACTTCCCTTTCAGCATACTCAGAATTTACACTATAAACATTTTTCCCTTGATTTAATTCATTAAGTTGTTTATCAGTATAACTATACACCATTAATATTCTCCTTCTGAACCGTCTGAATAAACAACTTTTGTGAGTTTATTTGTCTTTCCCAAGTGACTATTCAAAAAATCTCGATCCTCTTTTCTGTTCTCTCTCTCTAAAGATATGTCAGAAATACGTTTATCTTTTTTCGAATAATTAATTTTATATTTTATACTTTTCTCATTAAAAAATAGTTCAACTACGCAAGTCCAACTTCCTGGTGGGTTTGTGTAGTTAGCATTAGAAAAACTAATTTTTTCAATACCCTCATAACTATCTTTTAAGGTTTCAACCAAACTAACTTCATATTCTCTATTTCGACGCTCTTCTTGGGATTTCCCTAACATAGAAAACATAAAAACACCTCCTGCTGTGATAATTGCGATTGACAAAAATATTAGTAACCTTTTATGACTTTTTTTGATGCCAGAATTACTCATTTAAGCTTTTCTCCTTTTTCTTATTATACTATAAGAAAGATTAGTCTATATTACACTATAATAAGGAAAAGTTATTTCAGATTTATCAATCTCAGTAGGGCTCCAAGGATCTGTTCCTGCAGCAATCACGGCTATACTTTTATAATCCGGTTTGCCATTGGCTATAGGAGCTACCGCCAAACCATCAAAACCTGTCCCTGGGTCAGACTTAGTCGCAATGACACGGAATTCTTGACCAGCGGATATTATGGTGTTTGTTTCACCTTTATTTTTAGGCGAAGGAGTAACAATTTTGTAACCCTTTCGCTTGGCATATTCTGGATTGGAACTATAAACATTTTTCCCTTGATTTAATTCATTAAGTTGTTTATCTGTATAAGTGAAAACCACTACTGTTCTCCTTTTTCTTTATCCGAATAATATATAGTAACTAAAGATGTTGTTTTCCCTTTATGAGAATTCAATATTTCCCACTGGTCATTTATTTCTTTATTTGTTTTTCCATTAACAAAACCATTATAATTTTCAACTTCATTTAAAGAGTGGCCTACACGATATTCTATTTTTACTTTATCTGAAAATAGAATATTTACATCACAAGACCAGTCGCCCGGAGGGGTTGTATATTCTGGATTGGAAATTTTGATTTCTTCTATCCCTTCATATGAATTCTTTAAGGCATTTACCAAACTAACTTCATACTCTCTATTCCGACGTTCTTCTTGGGATTTCCCTAACATGCTAAACATAAAAACACCTCCTACTGTGATGGTTGCGAGTAACAAAATGATTAGCAGCCTTTTATGACTTTTTTTATTGCTGGAATTATTCATTTAAGTTGTTCTCCTTTTTCTTATTATACTATACGATTAGCCTATATTACACTATAATAAGAAAAAGTTATTTTACATCTGTCAATCATAGTAGGACTCCCAGGGTCGGTTCCAGCAGCAATCACGGCTACGGCTACATTTTTATAATCTGGTTCGCCGTTGACAACCGGCGCAACTGCCAGTCCATCAAAACCTGTTTCAATGTCAGACTTAGTCGCAATGACACGGAATTCTTGACCATCGGAGGTAGTTATAGTGTTGGTTTCATAGCTAGCTAATTCAGAATCAGGTTTATTAACAACAAGCTTTTTATATTTTCGTCTAGCAAACTCTGAATTCACACTGTAAACCCCATTATCTCTATTTAAATTATTAAGCTGTTTATCTGTATAATTAAATGTCATTATTGCTCTCCTTCGTCGTTATCAGAATAAGTTACCCTGATTTTCGAAGTGGTTTTACCCTTGTTTTCATTCAAAAATTGTCTATCTTTTATTCTTCCTTCCCATTCCAACGAAGCATCAGTTATTTCCTCAGTGTCTAAAGAATATCCAATCCCATACTTAATTTTTCTTTCATCTTTGAACTTGATTTCTACATCACAAGACCATGACCCTGGTGGGTTTGTATAATCAGGATTCATAATCTTGATCTCTTCTATCCCGTCATAAGAATTTTTTAAAGCATTTACCAAACTAACTTCATACTCTCTATTCCGACGTTCTTCTTGAGATTTCCCTAACATGCTAAACATAAAAACACCTCCTGCTGTGATAATTGCGATTGACAAAAATATTAGTAACCTTTTATGACTTTTTTTGATGCCAGAATTATTCATTTAAGCTTTCCTCCTTTTTATTATACTATAAGAAAGATTAGTCTATATTACACTATAATAAGAAAAAGTTTTTTCATCTATCAATCATAGTAGGACTCCCAGGATCCGTTCCTGTAGCAATCACACCTATACTTTTATAATCCAGTTTGCCGTTGACAATAGGAGCTACCGCCAAACCATCAAAACCTGTTTCAATGTCAGACTTAGTCGCAACAACACGGAATTCTTGGCCATCTGAGGTGGTTATAGTGTTGGTCTCTTCGAAATCAGATGAAGAAGGATTCGGATTAGGAGTTTCGGTAACCAAAGGTCTATTATTCCTCTCGGCATATTCAGCATTGACGCTATATACATTCTTCCCATGGTTTAATTCATTAAGTTGTTTATCAGTATAATTGAATACCATTACTGCTTCCCTCTTTCTTTGTTAGAGTATGTAACCGTAACTGTATTAGTTGTTATTCCTTTTCTTAGGTTAAGAAAATCTCGTTGTCCATAAGTCATACGACCGTTATAATTTTGTTTCTCATCTAAGTTATGTGGAATTCCATAAAAGATTTTTTCTCCATCTTTGAACAAGATTTCAATCTTACAAGACCAGTCGCCGGGAGGATTCGTGTATTCTGGATTGGACATTTTAATCTCCTCAATCCCTTGGTAAGAATTTTTTAAAGCATTTACCAAACTAACTTCATACTCTCTATTCCGACGCTCTTCTTGGGATTTCCCTAACATGCTAAACATAAAAACACCTCCTGCTGTGATGATTGCGAGTAACAAAACGATTAGTAACCTTTTATGACTCTTTCTGATGCTGGAATTATTCATTTAAGATTTCTTCCTTTTTCTACTTGAAAACTCTTCATTTATAATATAAATAGCAAAATCTTGGTTTAAATGATTCAATTGATTATCAGTATAATTAAATACCATTATTGCTCTCCTGTTTCAGCATTTGAATATTGCACTAAAACAGTAGATTCTGTTTTACCAATGTGTTTTTTTAGTTTCAACCATTGTTGATTAATTTCCTCATCAGTATTTCCTTTCATAAGGCCATCGTGGTTTTCTTTATAAGTTAATCTGTGATTAATTCCATAAGTTATCATTTGATTATCACTGAACTTTATTTCAATATCACAAGACCATGATCCTGGCTTCTCACTATAATAAGGTTCCGTAATCTTGATCTCTTCTATCCCTTCATAGGAATTCTTTAAAGCATTCACCAGACTGACTTCGTACTCTCTATTCCGATGTTCTTCTTGAGATTTCCCTAACATGCTAAACATAAAAATACCTCCTGCTGTGATGATTGCGAGTGACACAACGATTAGAAGCCATTTATGACTTTTTTTAATGCTGGAATTATTCATTTAAGCTGTTCTCCTTTTTATTATACTATAAGAAAGATTAGTCTATATTACACTATAATAAGAAAAAGTTTTTTCATCTATCAATCATAGTAGTACTCCCAGGATCCGTTCCTGTAGCAATCACGGCTACATTTTTATAATCTGGTTCGCCGTTGACAATAGGAGCTACCGTCAAACCATCAAAATCTGTTCCTCCGTGAGACTTAGTGGCAACAACATGGAATTCTTGATCATCGGAGGTGGTTATAGTGTTGGTTTCTTCGAAATCAGATGAAGAAGGATTCGGATTAGGAGTTTCGGTAACCAAAGGTCTATTATTTCTCTCGGCATATTCATCATTGACACTGTATACATTCTTCCCGTGATTTAATTCATTAAGTTGTTTATCAGTATAATTAAATACCATTACTGTTCTCCTGTTTCACCATTTGAATAAATCACTTTTACATTGGTTTCTGTAATTCCATGATGGCTTGTTAAATATTGATTATCATCTTTTCGAGAACTATTTTGAAAATCTCTACTTCTTATTTCGTTATTTTGTTTATTAAATGCGATTATATAACTTAGTTGTTTATTGTCTGAGAAAATTATTTTAACTTTAGCTCCCCAAGCATCTGACGGAATTGATGCATATGAAGGGTCGGTTATATGAACTTCCTCAATCCCTTCATAGGAATTCTTTAAGGCATTTACTAAACTAACTTCATATTCTCTATTTTGATGTTCTTCTTGAGATTTCACTAACATGCTAAACATAAAAACACCTCCTGCTGTGATGATTGCGAGTGACACAACGATTAATAGCCATTTATGACTTTTTTTTGATGCCAGAATTACTCATTTAAGCTTTCCTCCTTTTCTTCATTCTACTATAATTTAAAGATAAATAACACTAGAATAGAAAAAATGTATCTAAAACAAGTCCCATCAAAACAAGTTCCTGCGTCAGACTTAGTCGCAACGACACGGAATTCTTGACCATCGGAGGTGGTTATTGTGTGGTTTTTTCTAAATTATCAGAAGATATATTTTCAATGAGATTTGAATTGACCTAAGTTCTACCGTTACGCTTAGCGAATTCAAGGTTTACACTATATACAGCATAATCCCGATTTAAATTGTTTAGCTGCTCATCTGTATAGGAAAATGTTATCATTGTTCTCCTGTGCTATTATCTGAATATGTAACAATTACTTTTAAGTCGGTCACTCCTTTGTAATTGTTAAGGAATTGCTTTTTATTATTGGTCAATGATCCTTGGTAATTCTTTTTATCATGGAGTCCATGGCCTATCCTATACTTAGTTTTTCTTTTATCATTAAATTTGATTTCTACATCACAAGACCACGAACCCGGAGGGCTGGTGTATGCTGGATTGGACATTTTAATCTCCTCAATCCCTTGGTAAGAATTTTTTAAAGCATTCACCAGACTGACTTCGTACTCTCTATTCCGACGCTCTTCTTGGGATTTCCCTAACATGCTAAACATCAAAACACCTCCTGCTGTGATGATCGCGAGTAACAAAACGATTAGTAACCTTTTATGACTCTTTTTGATTCCAGAATTACTCATTTAAGCTTTCCTCCTTTTTCTACTTGAAAACTCTTCATTTACAATATAAATAGCAAAATCTTGGTTTAAATTATACAATTGTTCATCAGTATATTAGAACTTCATCACTGTTCTCCTTGCTCATAATCAGAATAAGTAATTTGGACTGATTTTAAAGTTTTTCCTTTATGAGTTTCTAAATACTGCCAATCTTCGTTTGTTTCTTGACGACCACCATAATTTGTTTTATAACTTAAATGGTGATTAATCCCATATTTAAGAGTTTTTTCATCAATAAACTTAATTTCTACATCACAAGACCATGAACCTGGAGGGTTTGTGTAGTTTGGATTGGAAATCTTAATCTCCTCAATCCCTTGGTAAGAATTTTTTAAAGCATTCACCAAACTAACTTCGTACTCTCTATTCCGACGTTCTTCTTGAGATTTCCCTAACATGCTAAACATAAAAATACCTCCTGCTGTGATGATTGCGAATAACAAAACGATTAGCAGCCTTTTATGACTTTTTTTATTGCTGGAATTGTTCATTTAAGCTTTTCTCCTTTTTATTATACTATAAGAAAGATTAGTCTATCTTACACTATAATAAGAAAAAGTTTTTTCATCTATCAATCATAGTAGGACTCCCAGGATCGGTTCCAGCAGCAATCACGGCTACATTTTTATAATCTGGTTTGCCGTTCACAATAGGTGAAACCGCCAGTCCATCAAAATCTGTTTCAATGTCAGACTTAGTGGCGACGACACGGAATTCTTGATCATCGGAGGTGGTTATGGTGTTAATTTCACCTTTTTTTAACTCGTTATCTGATTTAGCAGTAACAATATTTGTTCGATTTTCTTTACGTTGTACGAACTAAGTATTAACACTGTAAACATTCGGACCTTGATTCAATTTATTAAGTTGTTTATCTGTATAAATGTATTTATTCATCATAGGTCCCCTTCTGAGCCATTCGAATATTTAACTTTAACTTTTGACTTAGTAGAACCTCGTCTAGAATTTAGAAAATGTTGAAATTCTTCATCTTCGTTATTATATACACCGATCCTAATTTTATTCGAGTTTATATCAAAAGCTAAAACATGTTCCTTAGATGTTCCATCAAAAAATTTTAGTTTCACATCAGCCCCCCAAGCCTCTGAAGGAATTGAGCTGTACGAGGGGTTCGTAATTGTTATCTCCTCAATCCCTTCATATGAATTCTTTAAAGCATTCACCAAACTAACTTCATACTCTCTATTCCGACGCTCTTCTTGGGATCTCCCTAACATAGAAAACATAAAAACACCTCCTGTTGTGATGGTTGCGAGTGACACAACGATTAGAAACCATTTATGACTTTTTTTGATGCCAGAATTACTCATTTAAGCTTTCCTCCTTTTCTCATTATACTATAACCTAGAATAATTTAATCGCTTTTTATAATATATTATAATATTTCTAACAAGAAAAAAACGACCTCATTGCTGAGAATCGGTTTTCAAATGTATTTAATTAAGAAATTCGTTTTTACATAACATAAATTATGTAAAAACTTCTACAATAACAAATCTTTGACTTTCCCAATTTCACTTTTTGGAATAACTAGGTGAATCATATCTCCGAGATACATTCTGGTTGAGCCGTTAACTGTTTGGCTCTTGCCATTATGGACTTGAGTTGTGATGAGGATATTATGTGGTAAGTTGAGTTCGTGTACTTGTTTTCCAGCAATTTTGTCTGATACAGGAATTTCAATGAGGGTGACTTCTCCTTCGTCTGTTGCTTCTTCTGGTAGCATTTTTTCCAACATAGCCTCATAGACTGGTGCCCCCTTGAGTAAATCCATGATGATGTAGGCAACCAAGGTCACTAATCCAAGTGGCATGAGGTTGCGAATATCTCCTACCATCTCAGTTACAAGTATCATAGCAGTTAAGGGAGCCTTGGATATTGCTCCAAAATAGCCACTCATTCCCAGAATGACAAATATAGGAAATTGCTCTTGACTGACAAGTCCAAGATTGATACAAATGACACCAACTAGGGCTCCAAGCAATGAACCAAGCGCCAAAATTGGTAGGAAAATTCCTCCTGGAAGGCCACTTCCATAACTAATCATGCTCCAAACAAAGCGAATCAAAAAGTAAACTAATAGAACTTGGAAACTAAAATCTTGCTCAGTTAGGGAAAGAACCAGCTGATTTCCACCACCAAGGATTTGGGGTAAGAAGATGCCGACTGGTATGATGAGAATGAAAGCTAGAATTGGGTAATAAGCTCTATCCAAATGGATTTTTTGACCAAGCCAATCATAAACTCGACCAACATTGAGCACAGCTTTTTCATAGAGAAAACCAGATAGTCCAAGAAAAACTCCCATAAGGAGGTAAATCCAATACTGGTCTAGGGTCATGAGTGGGATGTTGTCTGGCATGTCCAGTACGGGTGTTAAGCCAAATATGAGTAGTGAGACAAAGTTTGCTACGAGACTGGCTGCTAGAGTTGAGACCCAGAAAAAGCGTGAAAAATGGTGATAAACTTCTTCTACCACAAAGAGAAGTCCTGCAATCGGTGCATTAAAGGCTGCGGCTAATCCTGCTGCAGCACCACTAGCAATCAAGGAGCGTTCCTCTACTGGACTGGAATTGAGCCATTTGGCAATTCCTTTACCACCGACTGCTCCGAGTTGAATGCTTGGTCCTTCACGTCCTAACATAAGGCCACTAGCAATAGCCAAAATTCCTAGAATATATTTTTTCCAAAGAACTCCCCACCAGTTGAGAGTCATCAATCCCTTTAATTCGGCTTCGACTTGAGGAATTCCTGAGCCTTTGATGTCTTTTTCTGACCGAGTTAATTTCGCACTGAGCCAACAAACTATTAAATAAAATAGACCAATGATAAGAAGATTGCGCACTAGGTGCGCTTGATCTTGATAAAGTCCTTGTATCAGGTGGAAGCCTTTTTCGATTAAGAAACGAAAGGATCCAACGATAATTCCAACAACGAGACCAACAATGATTCCTCGTCCAACTTGGGATAATATAGTACTTGAGGCAAAGGCAAATTCTTTCTTGGAACTAAGTGTTTCTGACTGTTCCTCCATAATCATTCCTTCTAACTTAACTTTCTTTTTTTCCTGAAACCAGTGATTTTACTGGTTCAAAGCTGGTCCGGTGAATTGGGGTAACTCCTAGTTTTTTCAGTCCTTCCAGGTGTTTAGCAGTTCCATATCCTGCATTAGTAGCGAAATCATAGCCAGGGAACTGCTGATCGTATTCCTTCATCAATTCATCACGTGTCACCTTGGCTACTATAGAAGCCGCTGCAATCGAGAGGGAATTGGCATCTCCTTTGATGATAGATGTTTGTGAAATTGGTAAATCCAGTTTCATGGCATCAATTAAGAGGTGCTCAGGTTGAGAACTGAGCTTAGAGATTGCATCCTGCATGGCAAGTTTGGTTGCTTCATAAATATTGACTTGGTCGATGACCTGATTATCTATGATACCAATGCCAATTGACAAGGCTTGGTCTTGAACTGCTTGGAAAATCTCCAGATGTTTCTTTTTAGGAATTTTCTTGCTGTCATTGAGGCCTTTAATTTTACAATTTTGAGGTAAAATAACAGCTGCAGCGACTACAGGCCCAGCCAGAGGACCACGACCTACCTCATCAACACCAGCAATTAAGGTCAATCCTTGCTTGTTCAGTTCTTTTTCATAGGAAAGCATGGATTCCAAACGAAAATCTTCATCCAATTCTGCCTGCATGGCTTTTTTACGCTTGCTGATTTCCTTTTTAACTCCAGAACGATCATCCTTTTCAAGCTCTAAAAAAATAGGGCTATCTAGGTCCTTGACCGTTGCAAGGAGTTCTTTGATTTCTTTAATCGTCGCCATTGAGGTCTTCCAATGTATCTAAGGTATAGTTACCGAGTTTGCCATCACGGACTTCCTTCACGAAGAGACTGTAAAAGCGGTCATAGTCGTCACGGAAACCGAGAGCACGGGTCATATCCATAATAATAACAGGTGCTTCTTCCTCAATTTTCATTTGTTTGAAGCGTTCAGCCAGCTTTTCTGGATAATGTTCTTTGAAATAATTGAGGCCAAAAATGGTCACCTCATCCATAGGAAGCAACTGGTCTTTAATAGCTCCAGTCAAGGCTAACTTAAGCGCAACAGTTTCATCTTCAAACTTAGGCCAAAGAATCCCTGGCGTATCTAAGATTTCCAAGTCTTTGTTGGTTTTAAGGCACTGTTGCCCCTTGGTCACACCAGGCTTGTTGCCGACAACAGCAATTTTCTTACCAGCCAAACGGTTCATGAGAGTTGATTTACCAGCATTTGGAATCCCAATAATCATAGTACGCAAGGTTTCAATCTTGATACCGCGTTCCTTCTGGCGTGTAATCTTATCCGCCATGAGTTTCTTAGCTGCATCTGTTACAACTTTTACAGTCACTTGTTCTTTAGAGTTGATAGCTAGCGTCTGGATTCCTTGTGATTCAAAATACTGGCGCCATTCCTTGGTCATTGCTGGGTCAGCCAAGTCCGCCTTATTTAAAATCAAGAGTTTTGGTTTATCACCAACGATTTTGGTCAACATAGGGTTTTGACTAGATAGAGGTAAACGTGCATCCACCAAAATCGTCACAAAATCAACAAATTTTAAATTTTCCTGCACTTGTCGACGAGCTTTAGACATGTGACCAGGAAACCATTGAATAGTAGCCATAATATATCTCCTTCGGATTGAAAAAACTGTAAAAACGTTTTCTTTCTTATCCTCTATTCTATCATAAATTAGTCTTTTTTGCATAAGCTTTTGTTTGTAATAGCTACTTTTTAAAGGAAGACTGATTTCAACCCCACTTGATTTGTATATTAACCTTATATAAAATTCTATGTCTTATATATTTAGTTTTAGATGAGTATTCGAGATAAAAATGGGACTATGCAATTTGTTAGAATCCCTTCTATCCAGCTTTCCTGTGCTGAGGAGAGATGTTCTGCCTGGAGGCTTTCTTTTAGAAAATCGCGAACTTGTTCTGGTGCGATTTCAAACTCAAAGGTTTTCATTTTATAGAGAAAATCAATAATATGATCTGACAGATATTCGGTTGAAAAGGGAACTTCTCCACTTTTTCGATATTCTAATAAGAGCCTAGAAAATCGGGCTTTTTCTTCAGGAAGCTCACGAAAATAGGAATTGAGGAGCCAGGTCTGCTTCTGCTTTCTTTCAATTGGATCCTGACTCGCAATTCGTTGGTCTTTTTCCAGCTCTTTTTGGTATTGTTTGGCCTTGACAGCCCGTTCTGTCCGATTTTTACCAAAAAGTATTTTCTCCCACTTGCGTTCTTCTTGGGTTAAGGTTTCTGTAAAGCCAAAGTAATCCTGATAAGCACGCTCTGCTGGTCCCATGGCTAGTACCAGATTGTCTGCATATTGCTTGGCGATTCTATCTCTTTTCTTGCGCTCTTTCTCTGCCTTGATACGGAGTTCTTGTTCATAGTCAATTTTCTCCTTGCCTAGCTTGACAAGGTAGAGTTGGTCATCTGGTTTTCCAAGTAAAAAGGGTTTGATACACTTTTCAAGGACTTCTTCCATACGAGTCTTCTTCTTGGGTTCTGCCTTGGTCCAACTTCCTCCTTGAAAGACTTCTAGGAAAAGATGGTAGTCTTTCTCAGGTGAGAACTGATTTCCACGATTGGGTTTAAAAACACCTTTTTCCCAGAGCCACTTTAGAAGACGCTCGTCAAAGTCACTTTTGTTGACCTTTATTTTTTCCTTTTTCTGGGCTTTTTTGGTCAGATTCTCAACCTTTCTGAGCAGTTTTTCTTCCTCTTCTAGCTGCTGGTCAAGGCTTAATCGATGAAAATGCCGAACACAATCACTACCAATCGGAAAGAGGCGTTGACCTGTGACACTGTTAAAGAGTTCATAAGCGTATTTGATGGCATTCCCACAGACACAATTGCTACGGCCAATACCGTTAAAAATCAAGGAAACTTCATTCCATTCCTTGGTAGCTTGTTCCCAAGTATCAGCTTTTGAAGCCTGTAAAACAGCATCATGCAGGGATTTTCTAACTGGAAGTGTCAAGAGGTCTCCTTTCTAAATTTATACTTTTACAACTTGAACCTCGTCTTTACCGAGTAAAATCAAGTACTTCTCAATATTTTCAATCGAATAGGCTCGTGATAAGGCCTCTTCGTATAGGGATAATTGACCACGATAGCGGTCTATGAGTTGGCTTGGCTCGTCATAGCGGTCTGTCTTGTAGTCGAACAGAACGATTCTGTCGTCGTAAAGCAGATAGCCGTCCAAGATTCCACGAACAACGAAGTTTTCCTGACTCTTATGGTCTCGTTTAAGCATGGAGAAAGGTTGTTCACGATAGAGATGGTCGGTATTGGCAAGAATTTCCTGACCAAGTGCTGAGTCAAAGAATGCAAGGATTTTAGCAAGATTGATTTTGTCTCTGACAGCTGGGCTGGCTTGAACTTGTTGGAGAGTTTCTGTTAGGCTAGCAAGGGTTGGTTGCTGATTGAGGTCAATTCTCTGCATGAGTTCGTGGGTGGCACTACCGATTTCAGCTCCAGTTACCTTTCCTTTGGTTGAAAAATCAGGCAAATCAAAGCTGATTTTCTTATCCACTGACTGACCTTGACCAGCAATTTCGACACCTTCCATATCCATAACAGGTTCGTAGAATTTCTTGATTTGGCTTGGAGTTTGAACACTAGGTAGTTCAATGGCTGCGCGATGAAGAGTGTTATAGACTTCCACCTCTTTCAGCATTTCCAGAGCTTCTTTGATGGTTTCAGACTGGCGATTGTCTGCTTGAGAGCTATCTTGTAGAAGGCTCTTGTTTTCCAACTCTCCGATAGCTTCTCTAGTCAACTGGTCTTCGCCAACAAAACGATAGCTAAAGTTGAGATTATCCTTGGCAAACACTTTGCTGATAGCCCAAATCCAATCTTGGAAATTCTTGGCTTCCAGTCTAGTATTGCTATTTAGTTTTCCATTTTTAGCTGCTGGGAATTCCTTGGCTTCCAGCTTTTCACGAGACCCCTTGCCGACAAGGTAGAGCTTTTTCTCAGCCCGCGTCATGGCAACATAAAGGAGGCGCATCTGCTCTGAATAGCTAGCCAATTGCAGTTCTTCCTCATTCTGGATATAAGTAAGGCTAGGAATGGAGAGTTTGATGGTTTTAGGATAGTGGGCTTCCACTGCTCCTGTCTCCATCTTGGCAATGTATTTGACACCAAGACCATTCTGACGACTGAGAATGACTTCTGACATAGAGTCTTGCTTGTTGAAATCTTGATCCATATTGAGGATAAAGACATAAGGAAACTCCAACCCTTTACTCTTGTGGATGGTCATGAGCTCTACAGCATCCTTGGGCGGTGCGACAGCCACGCTTGCAAGATCGTGCTGGGCTTCTAAAACTTGGTCAATCATACGGATAAAGCGGGACAAGCCCTTGAAATTGCTCTTTTCAAATTGATCAGCACGCAGCGCTAGAGCATAGAGATTTGCCTGCCTAGCAGGACCATTTGGCAAAGCCCCAACGTAATCATAATAAAAACGGTCGTTGTAAATCTTCCAAATCAAGTCATAGAGGGAGTGGGTTTTGGCATGCAGTCGCCAAGAAGCCAAGATATCTATGAATTGTTTTAGTTTCTCAGCTAAAGCTGTATGGATCAAATTTTTATGGCTTGTTGTCTGTTTTTGAGCATTGACTAGCTTATCATAGAGATTCTCTTGGATTTTTTCCTCTGCTTTCTGAAGGGACAAGCGTGCTAACTCGTCCTCATCAAAACCAAACATTGGAGACTTCATAAGGGCAACCAAGGCATAGTCTTGCAGGGGATTGTGAATGACACGAAGGGTTTCTAGCATGACTTGCACTTCTAGGGATTGGAGATAATTGTTTTGCTCTCCGTCAGTTTTGACAGGAATTCCGTACTCAGACAGGGCGAGAAGAATCTGGTCATTTCGACTGCGGCTAGAGGTCAAAAGGGCAATTTCCTTAAAAGCAACACCTTTTTCTTGATGGAGTTTGAGGATTTCCTTGATGACCAGGCGCATTTCACCTGTTAATTTCGTTTCTGCTTGGCTCTCTTCTTCCTCACCAGTATCGTCCTTGTCGTAGAGGAGAAATTCTGCCTTGTTGTCTGGATTTGGAGTTAGTTTGCTATTGGCAAAAACAAGCTGATGCATGCTATCATAGTTGATTTCTCCAACCTCTTGGTCCATAAGGCGTGCAAAAACATCATTGGTTGCTGACAGCACTTCTGAACTACTACGGAAATTTTCCTTGAGCAGAATCAGCTTTCCTTCTTGAGGATTCTGCGCATAGCGTTGGAATTTCTCATTGAAAATCTGCGGATCTGCCTGACGGAAACGGTAGATAGACTGCTTGATATCCCCGACCATAAAGCGATTGTGACCATTCGACAGCAATTCCAACATCCGTTCTTGAATGTGGTTGGTATCCTGATACTCATCGACCATGACTTCGTGGAAACGCTCCTGATAAGCCTCACGAACTTGCGGGAAATTCTCTAAAATCTCAATGGTATAATGGCTGATATCGGCGAATTCAAAGGCATTTTCCTGACGTTTGAGCTGACGATAAGCCTCTATAAAATCACTCATGAAGGTTTGGAAAGTCTTAGCTAGTTCCCAGGTGTCTTCATGATAACGTTCTTGATAGTCTAGAATGGTTATCTGGTCCGCTAGTTGTCCTAGTTTAGACAACTGGGCCTTTCTTTCTTCGTTGTAGGCATCCGCCAGGGGCTTCAAATCAGCCTTACGACTCGCATTAGTCAGAGCCCGACCGTTTTTCTCCTTAGAGATGGCGATAACACGCGCAAGCACTACCTGATAAGCCTGACTATCGGATTCTTGATTTAAGGAGCCAATTTCATCTAAAATCAACTGAACATTCTCTAGATAAGCAGCCTTTGGAAACTCCTTGGCATCATTATCCAGATGATAACGGAAAAAGCTTTCCAAGTCCCAAAGGGCTTGCTGGATTTGCTCAGTCAGTTTTTCTTTTTCATTCGTAAAATCAGCTGTTTCAAAGCCTTTTAGGAAAAATTCACTTAGCCATTTCTGAGGATTGCTGGTGGATTGGAGGAAATCATAGATTTTATAGACCTGCTGGCGCAAACCGCGTTCATCCTTGCCACGTCCAGCAAAGTTTTTCAGCAAATGACTAAAGGTCTCTTTCTGTTTCCCCTGGTAATGCGCTTCAAAGACCTCGTGGAAGACTTCATTTTTTAGAAGGAGTTGCTCGCTTTGGTTTTGTAAAATACGGAAATTAGGCGCAATGTCAATCAGATAGCCATGTTTGCTAAGGAATTTTTGTGTGAAAGAGTCCATGGTACCAATGGCAGCGTTGGGTAGGTCTGCCAACTGGCGTCCTAAGTGTTGTTTGAGGTCAACATTGCTGCTTTCTTGGATTTGTTGGCTGATTTTTTTCTCCAAACGTTCCTTAAGCTCTGTGGCAGCCTTAACGGTAAAGGTCGAGATAAAGAGTTGAGAAATTTCCACACCACGCGCTAACTGATCCAGAATACGCTCTGCCATAACAAAGGTCTTCCCAGAACCAGCTGATGCTGAGACAAGGATATTTTGACCAGAAGTGTAGATAGCTTCGATTTGCTCAGCAGTTTTCTTTTGTTCCTTGCTCGAATTTGTTTCAGCTTCTTGCAATTTTTGAATTTCTTCCTCGGTTAAAAAGGGAATGGACTTCATCGATTCAACTCCTCTCTAATTTTTTCAAACCAAGCTTGCTTGAGTTTCTCTCCTACTAGACGCTTGCCGTCAGCTAAATCTAACTTTTCTAGGAATCGGGCTTGACCTAAATGGTAATTGGCTTCAAATCCTGTGATGGCTTGATGTTGCTGGACGTATGGAGCAATACTTCTGCCATTTTCGGTATAAGGATTAATGGCGAATTGGCCTTCTAAAATCGTCTCAGCTGCTTTCTTGTAAAGATGGGCATTGTAGTCCAGTAGGAGCTGGAATTCCTCATCTGTCAGCTGGTTGCCCTTGTTTTTGTTGTAAAATTCACCCAAATGACTGCTTTCTTTTTCCAAAAAGAGGCCTTGGTATTTCATAGATTTGCTGGCTTCTGCTACTGCTCCAGCCAGACTTTTAACAGCCATCAGAGCTTGGACTGGCTCAGCCATTTCCAAGTACATGGCACCGAAAAAGTTCTGCTCCCCTTCTCTTTTTAAGGAAGCTAGATAAGTTGGCAACTGAGAATTGAGGCCATTAAAGAAATGAGGAAACTGGAACTGAGTTAGACTCGACTTGTAATCTACTACTCCTATCGCCCCATCAGCTTTCAAACGGTCAATGCGGTCAACCTTACCTCGTACAAAGATACTGCGTCCATTGTCTAATTGAATAAAGGCTTGCTCTTTTCCACCAAAGTTCGCTTCTTCTTTGATGGTTTCAATAGCTGGATTGTGGCGGAGAATATGGTCAGTCGTCCGTGCCACATCAAGCAGAACTTCCTTGGTGAACTGGGCTTCCAAACTTTCCTGATAAATAGCTTCAAATTCCCGTTCCTGACTGGTTTCTTGAATAGCCTGTTCCAAACGTTGGTCAAAGGAATCTTCGTCAGGCAACTGTAAGACACGTTCAAAAATACGGTGCAAGAAATTCCCATGACTACGAGCATCAGGGCGAAGGCGCAATTCTTCCTGCAAGCCTAAAACATAACGGAGGAAATAACTGTATTGGTTCCGGTAAAACTCCGTCAAACCAGACGTAGACAGGTAAAACTCCTGATCAGCAGGATAAAGAGCTTGTAAGGTGTCCTTAGCCAACTGCTTACTGCTTGGACTGGTTGGGAGGGCAGGATTTTCCAAACCTTGCTGGTCTAGTTTTTTACCCATCACACGAGCCAGAACCTTGACAAAGGTCAAATCTTGCTCCCTATCACTCGTATCGCCCTGTTGGTGATAGGCAACCAGACTGGACAAAAGACTGTGATATGACCCCATATCTTCTTTAGACAGCCCTTTGTGATGAATCTTCTTCTCTTTACGGCTAAATCCAAAATGGACCAGCTCTTGAAGATAGGCAGATTCCTTGCTTTCACTTTCGTTAAAAAGGCTTGGAGCTGACAAGACCAACTGCTTACGAGCAGAATTGACCAAGGAAAGCATAGTATAGCGATTTTTCTTGAGGTTCTCACTGCTGGCAATCAGCAATTGCGCCCCCTCTTCTGTCGCTTGGTTTAAGCTTTGTCTTTCTTCATCAGTCAAAAGACTGGTGTTTTGCGCTATTTTTGGTAAATTGTCCTGAGTCAGCCCAATGGCATAGACAAAGTCAGCTGTCAGAGGAGCAATCAAATCGTAACTCTGCACCAGAACGGTGTTCACTGTCGCTGGAATGGTACGGTATTGAGATAGGCTCATACCAGAATGAAGCAAGGCTAGGAAGTCCTCCAGACTAACTTGTGAACCAGCAAAAACGGTCGCAAATTGTTCTAAAACATGACAGAATGCCTTCCAAACTTCAGTTTGTCTTTCCTGTTCAAGAGCTTCCACAGTGGCTGTCAAATCTTGCAACTGTTTGGTAACTGCACCTTCTTTTAGAAAGCTATTCCACTTTTGCAAGAGATTTTCAGCCTTCTGTTTTCGACTGGCAAATAGGGTTTCAAGAGGGGATAAAATACGCAGACGAAGAGCATTTAAACGTTCCAAATCAAATTTTCCATGGTGGGATTTGGTGAAGGTTTGCTGAAAGGCTGGTAAGCCATTGATACCAAGATAGCGGATATATTGCTCAAATGCGTCAATATCAGGCTGGCTAAGGTCGGTATACAAACCAGTTCTGAGGAGGTTTATCAAATCCTCCTGACGGAAACGATAGCGTTTCAAAGCTAAAATAGACTCGACAAACTGTGTCAAGGGATGATGAGCCATGGATTCGCTTCTGCCAAGATAGAAAGGAATCTGATACTGGTCAAAAATGGTTTTTAGAGATAACTGATAAGAAGCTACATCCCCCAAAAGAATACGAAAATGCTTGTAACTCAGGTCTGAGTTCTCATGCAATTTCTGTCGAATGCTACGGGCTACCAATTCCAACTCTTCTTTTTGCGTCAAACAAGACCAGATTTGTAAGTTTTCACAGTCCTTATCATCGACATCCAAGGTGAATTCTGAAAAGTCATAAGAAGACTCCAGCAAACGAGAGGCCTTATCAAAACTATCCATCTTCTCATGAGTTTGAGAATAATCCTGAGCAGGTGTTTGATATTTAGAGGCTAGATGATGGAGAAAGTCCACACTGGCTTGGTATAGATTGCCTTCAGCGAATGGACTGGTATAGGCTTTCTTACTAGCATAGGCTCCAATGACAATCTCAACACCCTTGCCGTGAAGTAGGTCCACAATCCGCTCTTCTTCAGCAGAAAAACGGGTAAATCCATCAATAACCAAGGCGATTTGAGTGAAATCACTACTTACTTTGTTATTCTCAATAGCTTCAATCAAATGAGACAACTGACTTCCCTGAGCCAACTGACCTTGATTAAGATAGGCTGTTACTTTTTCAAAAATCAAGAGCAAGTCTGCTCGCTTGTCCTCATCTGCCAAACTCTCCAAGTCTAAAAAGCTCATCTGAGCAGTCGTCATCTCGTGATACAGTTCAATCAACTGCTGAATAAATTGAGGATCCTGCTTAATCGCACCATAAACACGCAAGTGCTTGGGGTCAAGTTCGGCAAGGCATTTGTAAAAGGCCATCCCAAGACCGATGTCATCTAGACTGGTTTTGGCAGGCAGGTCATTCAAGACCAGATAACGAGCCATTTGAGCAAAGCGCGTAACGGTAATCGCAAAAGAAGCCTGCTGGGACAAGCATTCCAGCACGGCGCGTTCTTTTTCAAAAGAAAGAGAGTTGGGGGCGATGTAGAAGACTCGCTTGCCAGCAGCAACTAGCTCTTCCGCCTCTCTGGTTAGAATTTCTGTCAAAGAAGTCCGAATATCAGTATAAAGTAATTTCATCTTTGCCTCGTTAGAATTTTTCATTACCTTTTATTATACCATGATTAGCCCGAAGATTCCTCCTTCTTTCCTCCAAAATATGCTATAATAATACCAAAAGATAAAGAAGGAAGTCTTATGATTAAACTACTAGCCTTGGATATGGACGGAACCCTCCTCAATGAAGCCAAGGAAATCCCACAAGCTCACATTACTGCCATTCACCAAGCCATTGAAAAAGGTGTCAAACTAGTTCTCTGTACGGGGCGCCCGCTTTTCGGTGTCCTCCCCTACTACAAAAAACTGGGGCTGGACCTCCAGAATGAGTATGTCATTGTTAACAATGGTTGCTCAACTCATCAAACGAGCGACTGGAGCTTAGTTGACTGGCAAGAACTCAGTCCAGCTGATATCGAATACCTCTATGACCTAGCTGAAAAAAGTGATGTTCAGTTGACTCTTTTTGATGAGGAACATTATTTTGTCCTCGGTGGCAAGCCCAATCAAGTTATCCAAAATGATGCCGAGCTAGTCTTTTCAGACCTGACTGAAATTTCTCTTGAGGAAGCGACTAGTGGCAAGTACCGGATGTTCCAAGGTATGTTTTTGGGTACAAAAGAGCAAACAGACGATTTTGAGCAGCGTTTTGCGACAGAACTCTGTCAACGATTCAGTGGAGTTCGTTCGCAGCCAGTCATTTATGAGGCCATGCCACTTGGAACAACAAAGGCTACTGCTCTTTCACGATTAGCTGAGATTTTGAAGATTGAACCATCAGAAATTATGGCCATGGGTGATGCCAATAACGATATCGAAATGCTCCAGTTTGCAGGACTTGGTATTGCTATGGGAAATGCCAGCGATTATGTCAAATCCCTAGCTGATGATGTTACAGCCAGCAATGAAGAAGACGGCGTCGCGCGTGCTATTGAGAAATATATTCTATAATTAAGAAGCCCAGTTCGTGTCAACTGGGTTTTGATATTTAAGAATTCCTAAAACTTTAGAAACTCTTTAGAAATCCTTGAGCTTTCTTTGATTTCTATGCTTTATACTAAAGTTAACAAAATAAATCAAAAGGAGAGAATCATGAAAACAGTACTCGACATTCATGGATTGTCCAAAAACTTTAACAAACAAGCTATTCTTCAGGATCTTCATCTAACAATAAGAGAGGGAGATATTTATGGACTTATCGGGAAGAACGGAGCTGGGAAAACCACATTGATAAAAATCATTACGCAACTACTGTTTGCGGATAAAGGAACTGTTTCCCTCTTTTCTAGTCAATCGGAAAATGAATGGACCAAGGCTCTATCTCGAGTAGGTTCAGTGATCGAATCACCTGTAGCTCATAATCACTTAACAGCCTATCAAAATCTGAAATATTACTGTATGATTCGTCATATTCCAAATGCTGATCAAGTCATTCGAGAAACTCTGGACTATGTAGGCTTGTCAGATACAGGTAAAAAAGTCTTTCGAGATTTCTCTCTTGGAATGAAGCAAAGACTTGGCATCGCCATTGCCCTTCTCTCCAAACCAGACTTCCTGATCTTAGATGAACCTATCAACGGACTTGACCCAATTGGTATCAAAGAATTTCGTCTGATGATTCAACGGCTCAATCAAGAAAAAGGAATCACCATTCTCATCTCTAGCCATATCTTGTCAGAACTCTATCTCGTAGCAAATCGCTTTGGTATTTTAGATAAAGGCAAGATTATCCGTGAAATCAGCAAAGCTGAATTTGAAACACTAAGTGAGGATTATATTGTGCTTAAGACAGCTGACCTAGAGAAAGCTTGCCAAGTATTGAAAGAACAAATCCAGCTCCAGTTCAAGGTTGTCAATCCTGAGAATGAAATCCACATCTTTGGTCAGGAACAAGATGTCAAACAGATTCTTAAGGACTTAACCTTGGCAGATGTCGCTATTGACGAGATTTACTACGCCCGTCAAAACCTAGAAGAATACTTCACTCAATTGGTCGAATAGGAGGAAAATCATGATACATACCATTCAAGCAGACTTTTACCGTCTTTTCCGTTCCAAAGGATTCTGGATTACAGAGTTCATTCTCTTTGCTCTCATGCTAATGGGCGCAAGTATTGGAGCTACTGGCCATCTGATGGCAATCCAGACAGAAGAGCCAGAAATTCCAACCCATGGTTGGGACGGTATACAAGCCCTGATTAACGCATCTAGTCAAGGTTCAAACCTCGTTTTTCTCTGTATTGTTCTAACTTGTCTCGTTCTCGGTGTTGATTTAATCGGAAAGCTCTATAAAAATAGTTTGACAGTAGGGATTTCTCGTACAGAGTTTTTCCTTGCCAAAGCCGTTGTACTGGCTTGTATTGCACTTTTGCAACTTATCATCAGCCTTGTGATTGCCTTTATTCCAGCAACTATCTTAAATGGATTTGGAACCATGCCTGATGGCTTTATTGGTAATCTACTGCTAACCATTTTCCTTCAATTGCTTTGCCTCCTTGCTTGGCTTTCCATTGTTTCCTTCATTCTCTATGTTAGTCATTCTTATCTTGCGGTATTTATTGGTTATTTGGTCAGCTCTATCTTACTTTCTATGCCAATGCTCCTTTTTCCAAATATCAAAATTTTACCATATTTATCCTTACAATTTGCCTATGCTATGACTGCTAATAGTGAGTCAATTTTCTACACACTTATAGTTACTTTAGCTGTTATTGTAATCTTTAATCTAGGTGGACTAGCAGTTTTCAAAAAGAAAAGTCTATAAAAAATGACCTCCTCTAGCCTACAGAGGAGGTTTCTTTTCGTTAAAAATAAATGAAAACCGACAACCACTGCCCATCTGTGCTTAGTTTCATCTCTGCACCGAGAAGATGGCATAATTCCTCAGTGATATAAAGACCTAAACCAGAGGATTCTTCCGTGTCTGATAGATTTTCAGAATAAAAACGATTGCTAAGATTTTCTATTTTTTTGATGGGTTGTTTGACAAGGTTTGCAATCTCTAAGACAAGCTGTTCCTTTTCCTTTCGCAAAGATAGACGCGCTTCTTCCTTGCCATGTTTGAGGACATTTCCGAGCAAATTTTGTAAAATTCGATCCAGCAAGTCTTCATCGGTCCTCATTTTTAAACCAGCTTCAACCTTAAAATCAAGGGTGATATTTGCCGCCTGAAAAACATCATAATAAGCCAGAGTCTTTTTGGTGATAAAAGCTGAAATATCTACTTCTTCTAGTTTCGGCTTAACAGCTCCTTCCATCAACCGACGGTATTCTAGGAGAGCCTCCAAACGTTTGGAAACTAAATCAAGATGCTGGGCGATTTTTTGTAAGGTTTCTGCTTGGTTTTCAGGAGTTTTTATCAATTGTTGGGTGTAACCTGAAGCGATAGTCAAAGGTGTCCGAATATCATGAGCGATATTGCTGATGGCCATATCCAGAGTCTGCTTTTCCCTTTTCATCACCAACCGAGATTGTTCCACTTCCTGAAATAGATTCTCAATCTGCTGGTAGAGCTGTAAAAAATGTTTGGAAAAAATGCTGGCGCCAACTCTTTTCATACTACCCGTGAGAATCTTGTCTTCAATCTGTTGACTCAAGTTTTTAAGTGCTAGATGGTAGCGAATCAATGCAATCGATAAAATAATTAGGAGAACCAGTAGGACAACGATTATCATGTAGGTCATTGCTTATCTCCTTTTAATCTTACCCCAACTCCCCAAATGGTTTCAATGTATTCCTGAGTTGGATCAAGCTGGTTTAATTTTTTACGAAGATTACTCAAATGCGTATTGAGGGTATTATCTCCAGGTAGATAGCTATCCTCCCAGACCAATTCATAAAGTTCTTCCTTGGTGAAAATTTTCTTAGGGTGTTTAAGGAGAGTTTGGAGAATCAAGCATTCTTTCTTAGCCAGGCGAATGGTTTCCTGGCTATTTTTGATTTCAAAACTTTCTGCATCAAACTGGATATTTTTCAAGTTTTGTGGCAGATTTTCAGTTTTTCCTAGTTCTATAGGCTGTTTTTCTGCGCTTTGACGTAATTGAACAGTAACTCTGGCAAAGACTTCGTCCAAATCAAAAGGTTTCACTATGTAATCATTGGCACCGTCCAAGAGATATTGACTGATTAATTTCTTATCGCTCAAAGCCGTTAGCATAATGACTGGAGTTTGACTTTGTTCCCTGATAGCTTTTAAAACCTGATCCCCATTTTTCCCAGGAAGCATGATATCGAGCAAAACGAGATCAATCCCACCTTGGTCAAAACGCATGATTCCTTCTGTACCAGAAAAGGCTTGAATCACCTCATGCTCCTCAGTGAGAAGTGTTCGCAAAATCTCTTGAATGTCACTATTGTCTTCAATAACCAATATCCTAGCCATAAATACCAACCTTTCTGCAACTATTATAGCATGTTTTATTGATAAAGCTTAAACAGAAAAGCTCCTCGCATAAAAGCGCGAGAAAGCCTTAGAGGGTTAAAATATAAAATCCACTTGCTAGATGACCTAGTATCTTATAGTTACTAATAAGAAGTTAATCTAGCAGAATGAATCTCTCATTTCTCTCCTACTAGTCCGTAATACGTTGATACATTTCGGGTCTTCTATCTCGAAACAAGCCCCAGTTTAGGCGTTCACTTGCTCCCTTGTCAAGGTCATAAGTTGCTAAAAGAACAGCTTCTCCTTGTCTTTCAGCTCGCTCTAGAATAGCGCCTGTTTCATCCGTCATAAAGGATGAACCGTAGAAGTCAAGGCTGGAACTCTGTCCACCATTTTCCTCACTTGGAGCGACTTCCTCTAATCCATAACGATTGGCTGCAATGACTGGAACAATATTTGCTGCTGCGTGTCCTTGCATGGTACGTTGCCAATGACCACAACTATCTGTATCCAAGATAGGTTCCGAACCAATGGCAGTTGGATAAAAGAGCAATTCAGCACCATTCATTGCAAGACAGCGCGCTGTTTCAGGGAACCATTGATCCCAACAGATTCCAATACCAATCTTAGCATAACGAGTGTCCCATACCTTGAAACCTGTGTTACCAGGTGTGAAATAAAATTTTTCTTGATAATAATGATCATCTGGTATGTGGGTTTTCCGATAAACGCCCAGTACTTCCCCATCTCCATCAATGACGGCAATAGAGTTATACAAGACATTGCCATCTTTTTCATAGAAACTGATGGGTAAAACGATCTGTAGTTCCTTAGCAAGCACCTTAAAATGCTGAATGGCTGTATTTTCTGTCACCGACTGGGCATACTGGTAGTAGACATACTGACGTTCCTGACAGAAATAGGGACGTTCAAACAACTCGGGCAAGAGAATAATTTGTGCGCCTTGTTCTGCAGCCTGACGTACTAAACGCTCTGCGGTTTGGATATTTGTTGCCACATCCTTGTCGCATTGCATCTGAATGGCTGCAACTTTTACATTTCTCATCTTTTTCTCCTATTCTGGGATTTGTTGGGTGATACAGTGGATATTGCCACCACCTAAGAGAATAGCTCTGGCTGGTATTCCGACAACTTTACGATCTGGGAAACACTTACTGAGGATATCTAGGGCCACTTGGTCGTTTACATCCTCAAACTGGGGAACAAGGACAGCCTTGTTGGCAATATAGAAATTAACATAGGAAGCTGCTAGTCGTTCACCTGCATAGCGCTCTTCTTCCCCTTCTTCATAGGTGTATCCTGGTAAATCTTCTTCAGTAACTACTTGTAGATTAGCTGGGATTGGCAGTTTATGAATGGTGAAGGCACGACCTTTTGCATCTGTCTCTTGTTCTAAGAGTTCGAGATCTGCTTTTGACATGGCATACTGGGGATCATTTTGATCATCTGTCCAAGCCAAAACAAGCTCTGCAGGACCAACAAAGGCTGCAACGTTGTCAACGTGTTCATTGGTTTCATCCTGATAAATACCATAAGGAAGCCAAATAATTTTTTCAGCGCCAAGGCACTCTAATAAGGTATTTTCGATTTCCTCTTTACTGAGATGAGGATTGCGACCAGGACTAAGCAAGCAACTTTCAGTCACGAGAATGGTTCCTTGACCATCGCTATGGATTGCTCCTCCTTCTAGGACAAAAGGTTTAGCATCATAAACAGACATTTCCAAGGTCTCAGCAAACCGACTGGCTACTTGGTCATCATCTTCATAATCTTGGTAGAGGCCATCTACAGCCCCACCCCATGCATTAAAAGCCCAATCGACTGCCAACTTTTCTCTTTTATCATTGACAAGAATAGTCGGACCTGTATCACGCGCCCAGGCATCATTGGTAGGAATATCTAGATAAACAACCTTTTCTCCTAGATAGGATTGCGCTTCAGCTAAGTAGTCTTGGTCCACCAAAAGATAAACTCTTTCCCCTTCTGCAATGCTTTTGATAATCTGGCTAAATGCTTTTTTTGCAGCCTTACCTTGGAAGGGCCATGAACCTGGTCGAGTCGGCCATATCATGAGGGTGCCTTGATGGGATTCGTACTCTGCTGGCATGCGATAGCCTAATTTTTTGGGACTGTCCATCATGATAATCTCCCTTTAAAGTCTTGATAGCCGAAGGCTTTGACTAAGCTGCAGTCACCTTGCTCGTCCATGAGATAGAGACTTGGCAAGCCAATACCATTAAAGGTATTATTTTTGACAAAGGAATAAATAGCCATGTCTTCGAAATAAAGTCTGTCACCGATTTGGACTGGATTTTCAAAGCTATAATCACCAATCACATCACCCGTCAGACAAGTATTAGAAGAAAGTCTATAGGTATGGGCTTTTTCCTGTGCCTCAAAGCCATTTCTCAATGGTGGTCGATAGGGCATCTCAAGTACATCAGGCATATGGCAGGTTGCAGAGGCATCTAAAACCAGGATCTCCATACCGTTTTCTACAATATCTAATACCTCAGTTGATAGATAACCCGCATTGAGCGCAATGGCTTCACCTGGCTCGATATAGATTTCAAGATTATAAGTTTCTCGGATACGCTTGATTTCTGAAATCAGCAAATTCACATCATAACCTTCTCTTGTGATGTGATGACCACCACCCATATTGAGCCATTTAACTTGATGTAAGTAGGGACCAAACTGTTCTTCTACAGCTTTCAAAGTTGTCTCTAAATCATCCGCTCCCTGCTCGCAAAGGGTGTGAAAATGAAGACCATCCACCAAATCTAGTAAATCACTCGGAATCTTGTCTAGAGTGACTCCAAAACGCGATCCAGGTGCACAAGGATCATAGAGCGCGTGGTCACCTTGAGTTGAACACTGAGGGTTGAGGCGCAAACCAACACTGACACCAGCCTCCCGACAACCAGCCCCATGTTTACGCAACTGTCTCTCTGAGTTAAAGACGATATGGTCCGTTATCTCAAGCAATTCCTCCAAGTCTGCATCCTTGAAAGCAGGCGCAAATACATGGACTTCTCCTGGAAATTCTTCCCTTGCTAATTTGGCCTCATAGAGTCCACTAGCTGTCGTACCAGATAGATACTGGCTAATCAAGGGATAGGTTTTGTAAAGGGAATATGCCTTCTGGGCAAGCAAAACCTTGCAACCGGCTTCTTCTTGAACATATTGTAGGATACGGCAGTTTGCTTCTAACTTGGCCAAGTCAATGACATAGGCTGGTGTTGGTACTTGTTCTAGCTTCATTAGTCCACCATTTGCGGATTTTCAACCACAACCCATGGCAAACCATACTCATTCAAAGCTTCCATGAATGGATCTGGATCCAATTCTTCAAGGTTATACACTCCAGCTTGTTTCCAAGTACCGTTCATAACCAATTTTGTCCCAATCATGGCTGGAACACCTGTTGTGTAAGAAATGGCTTGTGAACCAACTTCTGCGTAACATTCCTGATGGTCACAAACATTGTAGATGTAGATGGTCTTTTCAACACCGTCCTTGACACCTGTAAAGATACATCCAATATTGGTTTTACCTACAGTACGTGGGCCAAGGCTAGCAGGATCTGGAAGTAGCGCTTTTAAAAATTGAATCGGAACGATGTCTTGTCCATTAAAGTTAATGGTATCCGTACGAAGGAGTCCAACATTTTCAAGACATTTCATATGCGTCAAGTAAGATTGACCAAAGGTCATAAAGAACCGAATGCGTTTAACACCTGGAATGTTCTTGGCCAATGATTCAATTTCTTCATGGTGAAGGAGATACATGTCTTTTTGTCCAACTTGAGGGAAATCGTACTCGCGCTTGATAGACATAGCTTCAACTTCGACCCATTTTCCATCTTCCCAGTAAGAACCTGGCGCAGAAACCTCACGGAGATTAATTTCTGGGTTGAAGTTTGTCGCAAATGGATAACCGTGGTCACCTCCATTACAGTCTAAAATATCGATATAGTGGATTTCATCAAAATAGTGTTTGAGAGCATAAGCTGAGAAAACACTGGTTACACCTGGGTCAAAACCGGAACCAAGAAGAGCAGTCAAGCCAGCTTCTTTGAATTTCTCTTGATAAGCCCATTGCCATGAGTAGTCAAAGTAGGCTGTAAAACCAAGTTCCTTGCAACGTTTTTCGTAGATAGCACGCCATTCTGGATCTTCTGTATCCTCAGCCTCATAGTTGGCCGTGTCGATATAGTGAACTCCAGTTGCCAAACAAGCATCCATAATGGTCAAGTCTTGATATGGTAAAGCTACGTTCAAAACAGCTTCTGGCTTGTAGCTTTCAATCAAGGCAATCACTTCTTCTACCTTGTCAGCATCAAGAGCAGCTGTCTCAATCTTTGTACTTGTTTTGCCTTCTAGCTTCGCTTTCAAGTCATCACATTTTGACTTAGTACGGCTAGCAATCATAATCTCTGTAAATGTTTCGCTATCTTGGCAAATCTTTGAAATAGCAACTTGGGCAACGCCCCCACATCCAATAACTAATAAACGACTCATTTTTTTCCTTCCTCTTCTTCTAAAATGTCCTCAACATACTTAGGCAACATAAAGGCTCCCACATGTAAGTTTGCAGTATAGTATTCTGTGAAAAGCTGGCGTTTTTTCCAGCCTTCCTTGTCAAAATCTTTGACAGGGTGATATTTTTTCGATGCAAATCCAAATAACCAATAGCCAGCTGGGCTAGTTGGGATATGGGCCTGATAAACCCGACTGATTGGAAAGGCTTGATTAACCTTACGGTGCATGCTACGACAAGCAGACTCATCTTCGTCAAAGAAAGGACTACCATGCTGGTAAATCATGATACCGTCTTCTTTAAGAGCACGATAGCTATTACCATAAAATTCCTTGGTAAAAAGCCCTTCCGTATGTCCAAATGGATCTGTCGCATCGTTGATGATAATATCGTAGTCATCTTCACAGTTTCGCAAAAAGCGTAGCCCATTTTGGTAGTAAATGGTAACACGAGGATCATCAAGCCCCGCAGCAAAATCTGGGAAATACTCACGACAAACCTCAACCAGCATCTCATCTGGTTCCACAATATCGATTTGCTCCAGTTCAGGATAGAGGGTTAATACTTGAGCAACACCTCCGTCACCACCCCCAATAACCAAGACTTTCTTGGGATTTGGGTGGACAGCCATGGGAACGTGGACAGTCATTTCGTTGTAGACAAAATCATCCGCATCTGAAAACAAGACGTGCCCATTTAAAATTAGTATTTTCCCAAAAGCTGGTGTATCCAAGACTTCGATATCCTGCCATTCACTTTTACCAGCGTAGAGTTGCTTGGCTGTTCTCAGGGACAATTTCACATCTGGAGTATGAACTTCAGAAAACCATAAATCCATCTAGTTCTCCTTTCTCTTAATGACGTTGATGTGATTGACCTCTGGATCTTCCGTCCCTTGGAGGGAGCAACCACGTTCCTTGGCAAATTGGATATAGTCTACAATTTCTCGTGTAATGCGTTCACCTGGAGCCAAGATAGGAATTCCCGGAGGATAGCACATGACAAATTCCCCACAGACTTGTCCAACAGATTCGGCTAAGGTCAAACTTCTTCTCTCTGAATAAAAGGCTTCCTGAGGAGACAGCACTAACTCTGGCTGGATATATTCTCCAGCAATCAAGTCCTTCCCATCTCGTGAATAGAGTCTCTTGATATCAGCCAAAGCACCAACCAAGCGTTCGATGTCTTGGATGCGGTCACCAATTGAAATATAAGCCAAGATATTCCCTATATCACCAAACTCAATCTGAATGTCGTATTCATCTCGCAAGAGGTCATAGACCTCGATACCTGTCAAGCCAATACCCTGAGTGTAAACTGACAGCTTGGTCACGTCAAAATCACAGACCGATACACCGTCTATTAACTCTTTGGAGTAGGCATAGTATCCACCGATGGCATTGATTTCACGGCGAGCATACTCAGACAGTTCAATGACCTTTTCAAAAGACTCTTTACCGCGAAGGGCTAGATTGCGACGTGAAATATCCAGACTAGCCATCAATAAGTAAGAGGCAGATGTTGACTGGGTCAGGTTGATGATTTGACGAACGTACTCAGGATTCATCTGCTCCCCTATTAAAAGAAGCGAACTTTGGGTCAAACTCCCACCAGACTTATGCATGGAAACTGCTGCTATGTCAGCTCCTGCGTCCATAGCAGAAATTGGAAGTTTATCTGTAAAATGTAAATGCGCTCCGTGGGCTTCATCTACTAAAACCATCATGCCAGCTTCATGAGCCATTTCTGTCAATCCCTTTAGGTCTGAACAGATGCCGTAATAAGTAGGATTGTTAATCAAAATGGCCTTGGCATCTGGATGGTCCTTTATGGCCTGTGCTACTCGGTCATTTTCAAGACCTAAAGCGATACCAATCTTAGGATCCACACTCATCTCGATATAGATAGGAATGGCACCGCATAAAACTAGAGCATTGATAGCAGATTTATGGACATTTCGTGGCAGAATAATCTTATCTCCAGCTTTACAAGTCGAAAGAATCATGGTTTGAACAGATGAGGTTGTTCCACCAATCATGAGAAAGGCATGGCTAGCTCCAAAAGCTTCCGCAGCCAGCTCCTCTGCATCCCGAATAATCGAAATGGGATGTCCTAAATTATCCAAGGGTTTCATCGAATTGACATCAATGCCTACACATTTTTCTCCTAGCAGTTCGACAAGTTCTGGATTTCCCCGTCCACGCTTGTGACCTGGAACATCAAAGGGAACAATCCTTTTCTTGCGTAACTTCACCAAGGCCTCATAAATTGGGGCTTGGTTTTGATCTAACTCTTTCAAGACATACTCCTTTACCGTATTTTTAGCGCTTCAAGAAGACGAAGGCGACTAAAGGTTGACTCATGAAAAAAGAGCAGGTTTTCACCTGCTCTGCAATCTTCTGACGTTTTTATGTTTGTTTCTGTTGAGTATGTCTGTTCCCGATGTTTCCTAACTCTCTAGTAGCAAATATTACGTACTTTATTGATCGTTTCACAAGATGACGTGTGCTTTCACCACACTAAAAATTTATAAATTAGGACAAGTGTCCTAACATCAACTTATAAAAGTAGGCTTTTAACCCTATCAATAATGTGGTTTTTCAACCACGCTTCGGCATTCAACCCTGCCTGTCCGTAGGCATTTTTTACTCGGGTTTATATTTGCTAGAAAACATCATCTCATTTTCTAAGCTTTAATAATATAACATACTTCCAACACTCTGTAAAGTACTTTTTTGAAAAAATATCTATTTTTGTTCGGAAAAATAATATTTTATATAGATTTTTATAAACTGTATAATGTGAAAGCGGATATAAAAAGAACTAGAATCTTCTAGTTCTCGGATTTTGTATTTAACGAATACTATGCTTATTCATCTTTTGTTCAAAGATAGTCGTGATAATCTGACGCAATTCTTCGCGTTCTTTTTCTGGAATCTCACCACTTGTTTGAGCTGCAGCGTAGAGTTCAGGGTGTTCAATTGAAATGCGTTTAATCGTACGTGTCGTAGCATGTTTTCTGACGAAAAATGGGATTCGCTTAATCAAGTCTTGTGGTACTAAAGCAAGAATCTTCTCAGCAGTTTCCTTGTCACTAATCTTAGACGTCGTAAGTCCCTTCTTAATCATTTCCTGTTCTTTTTCTGTAAAATCTTTTAATTCCATTCGATTAGTCCTCCTATTTTTACTAAGTTAAATTATATACCAATCCAGATAAAACTACAAATGGACTGTTTTGAAAATATGTGTAATACTCTAAAGAGTGGTTTCTAGATATTAACGATTAAAATAACTCATCAAAAATATAAATGTCCTAGGATTACTGTCATATCTTACCACTATCAAAGCTTAACCCACTTATCATTATCCATGATGAAAGGCTTAGCCAGTCCGTCACCTGTGTAATCCGCATACTTGGTGCCTAAATACTTGTAACAATCTTCCTTACTAGCAAATTTAATCGCTTGGTAAGGTTCTTCGAAAGTCAATTTCTCTACAAATAAGAAACCATCATCAGCAGGCACTAAGACTCCAACGTGGCCTACAAACAGATACTCACCATCCAGATTGTCGTGTAAGACTACAGATAGCATTCGAGCTTTATCGTTAAATTTAAACTGGGAGAAGAATGTTTCCATCTTTTCAGCGTGAACCTTGACATCTGTAGTTGCTTCAGTTGGAACTCTCGAAAATAGAATATCAAATTCTTCCTTATCTTGTGAATCAAAGACCTTTCCCTTATTAATCGCATCGTTATCTAGGAAAAGCAATTGGTCATTCTTTTCAAGCTTTGGAATGGTGACTGAATTTTTCAAAAGGGCATAACTGTTAATACGGCAGTTGGTACCAACGAAATCGCCCTTCTTTTGATTCCAAAGGTTGCTAATTTTCTCAACATCGTATTCTGTGTGAGTAAAGGAAGTGAAATCTCCTGATAGGCCAGTTGAGCCGACAATGGTATTATAATCATTTACAAGATTAAAAAATGCATCAACACTATTTGGATCCAAATGGGCTGATAAGAGAGATTTGACCTCTTCTGTACTTACCTGATTGTTTAGATTTGTGTATGAAGCTTTCCATGGAACTTTAGCTGAACTACTTTGTCTTTGATTCGTCCCTTCAGAAGTAGTATTTTGTTGTTGACACGCAGTCAAGCCTAAAAACAAGAAGGAACAGATTCCTAATGTGGCTAATTTTCTTGATTTCTTCATCTCTTTCTCCTTTTACAGGTTTAGTAACTAGCCTTATTATACTATATAAGTTGTGAAATAGACCATAATCTTCATCAACTAGTTTTTGAAAATCACAAATCCTTTTGGAGAGATGACAAGCTGATTCTCCAATTCTTGGCAATTGCTTGCTAGTGTTACTACTTCTTTCTCTAAAAGATAATCATCTTTTGATTGGTTAAAAATTGCTCGGACCTTTTGACCATCATAATCCCATTCCAGAGATACCACATCGAGCTTAATTTCTTCTAGAATATATTTCCCATACTGGATAATGTCTGAGACACTCTTGCGAATCTGGATCAATTTCTTCATGAAATTCAGCATATCATTGTCACTTGATACACGTTCCCAAGGCATACAACGACGACAATCTGGGTCTGGTCCTCCAGTCAAGGCTAGCTCGGTTCCGTAATAGATACAGGGTGTTCCTTTTTGTAAAAAGAGAAAGGCTAAGGCTGATTTAACCAGTTGAACATCCTCATTGGCCGTCCACAAAATACGTTCTGTATCATGAGAATCCAAGAGATTAAACATAACCTCTGAAATCTGCTGTTTGTAATACATAGATTGGCCATTGATTTCATCGATAAACTGATCCGTCTTCTTAACACCACGCAAAAAATACTCCTTGATACTATCAGATAAAGGATAATTCATGACCGCATGGAACTCATCTCCATTTAGCCAAGGCTGAGACGTATGCCAGACTTCTCCAAGGATATAAAGATCAGACTTTTTAGCTAAAACTGCCTTGCGAAAATCCTTCCAGAAATGATGGTCAATCTCATTAGCCACATCCAAACGCCAAGCATCAATATCAAACTCTTCAATCCAATATGTCGCAACCGTTAAGAGATAGTCCTTGACCTCTGGATTGGCTGTATTTAGCTTGGGCATATAGTCCTCGAAACCGAAAGCGTGATAGGGTAACTCTCTCTTATTGGCTAGCTTTTCAGTCGTCACTGGGAATTGTTGTATATGGAACCAATCTTTATAAGCAGACTGTTTACCATTTTTGACAACATCTTGCCATTGAGGCGATTGCGAACCAATATGATTAAATACAGCATCCAGCATGATTTTCATGCCACGCTGATGAGCTTGCTCAATCAACTCCCGAAAGCTTTCCTTATCTCCAAAATGACGGTCAATTTCAAAGTAATCTGTCGTATTGTACTTGTGATTGCTCGTAGATTCAAAGATGGGACAGAGATAAAGACCCGTAATACCTAAGTCTTGCAAGTAATCCAGATGGTCAATAATCCCCTGTAAATCACCACCAAAGAAATCATCACTTTTAGGTGTGATAGAGGAATCCCAGTCTAATGTCCCTTCTGGGTTTAATCGAGCATTTCCTTTGGCAAACCTCTCAGGAAATATCTGATACCATACCGTGTCTGAAACCCAGTCAGGAACCTGGAAGGCATCGATCTCATGAATATAAGACAACTTAAAGCCATTTCCAATAGCATGAAGATTTTCTAGAGAATTTTCAACGCAGCCTTTATCGCCGTACAAAATACTTTTACCTTCTGTATCCTTGAGTCCAAAGAGATACTGGATACGTGCAAAGTCAACGGACACTTCAACCTGCCAATAGTCAAATAAAGCGTCAGAAGTCATCTTGGCCATTTCTTTTGTATCTTGATAAAACTCCTCTATAAAAATAAAAGGATCCCCATAATGCAAGCTGATATTTTCAATGTCCCCTTTCTTAGTACGAATCCGAATATGAAGTTTTTTATCCTTGTAAAGATAGGCAAACTCCGACTCAGGTCTATGGTAAATAGCACTTAATTCCATTAATTTGTCTCCTAAAGTTTTGATCCAAATTTTACGCAAACGTTTTCATAATTATGATTCTAGTATACTACTTTCGTATTTTATTTTCAAGGCTTGTCCGTAGATTCTAGTGGTTTGGTTCTATAAATAAAAAAGCAGCCAGTCTTACAACTTGCTACTTTTCAAATGATGATTTACAAATGTCTTTCCAGCCACTCAATTTTTTTAAAATCCTTATTGTTATTATGCTCATTTCGATAAGAATCTTGGGAAGAAGCCTTGTAAATACTTAAAAACTGTTCTAGATTTGGAATTCGAAAAGTGATGTTTTCGAGATGAATCAACTCTATATCCGATTCCGAAACTCCTGCAAAATCAGGTAAAGAATCGATACTTCCGAATTCAACACTCAGACCATCTTTTTGGAATTCATGCTCATGAATATCTATTAGGGCATAGCCTAAGTGTTTCATCACTTTCATTATCTTGTCCCACTCATAAATTCTGAGATGATCAGGTGCTTCCCATCCTCTAGGATCTCCAGGAACATGAATGTCAATGTCTGACGGCTGCCACTCTTCATTTGAACGGTATTCAACCCCCAAAGACCCCATGAGCGTCGGAGTGATTCCGACTTGGTTTAAATGAGAACAAATTGTTCGAAATTCATCAAATAGAGAATTCATTCCTCCTCCAATCGTTAATATAGAACTTAATTTCATTGTGAATAATAAACTGATTTTTACCTTTTACTCTTTCGGTTTTGAAAATACTTCTACTCGCTGAGCTAGGACCTTGATTTCTACAGGTAGGTTATCCGATTTATCGCCATCAACATCTGACTCCAATTCACTATCTGAAGAGATCTTAATATTACGCGCTCTGATATACTCAATATTATCATTACCGACAACATCGCCCTTTAATAAATCAGGAATGACAGATAATTTGGAGAATAGAGACGCATCTTTCAGAATCAAAATATTGGCATAGCCATCTTTATTTTCTTCAAAGATTTTTTTGTCAGCGAAGTAATTTGTCAAGAGAACCAAAACATGGCTCGCTTCACCAACATAATTTCCATTTTCTGTTTCAACCTTAATGTTAAAAACCTGATCCGTCATGACAGACTTCATAGTATTAACAGCATAGGCTAAAATACCGAATTTTGTTTTGTCCTCGATTTCAACGTTGTGAATCGCCTCAGGAAGAGAACCGATACTAAAGATATAACCAAAATAGTTATCATTTGCTTTACCAATATCAATCTTATTAGTTAGATCAAAATCGAGTTCATCAATAGCGCCATCGATATCTTGGTTGATTTCTAAAAGTTTTGTAATGAGGTTACCCGTCCCACCAGGGATAATACCTAACTTAGGAACGTATTCTCTCTCAGCAATACCCGAAATGACTTCGTTGACAGTCCCATCTCCACCAAAACACACCACTGCATCGTACTGCTCACGAGACGCTTCTTCAGCAAAATTGGTTGCATCCAGCGCTTTTTCAGTAATTTTGGTTTCAACATATTCAAAGTATTCTTTGGCTTTATTCTCTAGCTTTTCTTTGTAATCCAAAGCCTTCTCCCCACCAGAGGTAGGGTTGATAATTAACATTGCTTTTTTCATTGATTTTCTCCTTAATATTCATTAGAAATGTTTATATTTCATCGTATGCAAGTAAATGTACTACCATTATACAATGAAAATACAGAAAAGAGAAATAATGTGCTTAGAATGAATTGCGAACTAGACTAAAATTATCACTCTTTTAGAATTAATTGTAGTATTTAAATCCTAATATATATATTAAAAAAGAAGATGACGAATCATCTTCTCAGTTTTGACATCTAGAACTTTTTATAAATTGATATTTCCGTCTTTAATGATTATTTAGTTTTACCTTGCTTGATTATACCGTTAATTGAAGTTAACCATTTCTCGTATAGTTTCACATAACGCTTCTCATCCGAATCACTATGGCCTTCCCAAATAACTTCATCAATATCTTCTCTATTGAAATAATAAACTTGCTCAGGATACAACGCACCAGTATAATCAAAATATACTTGTGTATCATCTTGTTCTACTACTGCCCCACGATTTAAAATCATTATTTTTTGATTGCCTTCTTTTAAATAGACAACACTGCCAATCGGTAAAATCATTCTTTATTCTCACTTTCAATTATACTATATTTATATTTCCTCGTATTTGAGGAAATATTTGTAAATCTAAAAAAATTACTTGATAGAAGGCAATAAAGCCAGAAATTATCAATAAATGATAGTTTGATGAGAAAATCCCAAATAACAAGCAAATAGGAATTCCTAATAAATAGGTCAATAAATCACTCGTTTTTTAACAGCTCTACTCTCTTTAAAATCAATACTTTATTTTTATGAATATAAGGTTCTACTTTCTTTGTTTTCATGATAAGAAATGAAACAATCCTCACAAGTCCAATCAATATGAATGACAAATAAATATACCAATTATGCAGAATAGTTTTGTCTTAAAACCACACAATAGGATTTAAGCTTTTGGGTAAGATGAATAACAAAATTAAAAACAAACCACTGATATATTCTACTATGCTTCGATTAAAGCTTGAATAGAGGACTACAGCACTTATAACATCTTTTAAATTATCATTAAATTCTTACAAGAAATATTCTGTATTATATTTTAAGAAAATCCTAAAAGGTATGACCTAATCTCTCTTGAATTTGCATCATATTTGCATCATCTAGAATATACTCTTGATTATGAATCCTAACTAAGTAGTATTGAGTACATATCTGTCCAATGGTTTGAATTCTATAATGATTTTGATTTACCATCCGAATATCATTTTTCAACAAATAATTTTAATATTCATTGTATTTGCTTGACTCAATCGTATATTCTTACTAAAAGTTAATAAATATAGATATATCGTCGTGAAAAACATAACAATTAAATTACCATATACATAAATATATATAAGTAAAGAACTAGCAATACCCACATTTATAATTAGGAGGAGCCAACTTTTTAATTTAATATTGCTAAACTTTTCAACCACATCGTAATGACGATGATTTTCTAATATAAAAATTTTATTAATCAGTCGTTTTTGCTTATGAGAATAGCCCAAGCGAAATAATGCTGATAATATAACAGGTGATGCAGAAAAAATAAAATACGTAAATCTATTAGATAAAACAAGATTAAATTTGTTAAAGCCAATAAATTCTATTAAAAGAATGAAAAAAATCACTATCATTATCGGTAGCATGAAAAATCTACCTAATTTCATATTTTTTGCTATATCTTCTCGCTTATCCTCAGATTGCTTTTTTATCTTATAAAATAAATCAAAATCAATCTGATAGATTTTATAAAAATTTCCAAAGCAAGTGGAAGATTCACAATCCAGTATCCCATAACCATTATTCATTTCAATTAATAAATATCTAGTATAACCATAGAACTTTTCAGTTTTAATCTGTTTTTCTTCTAATACTTTCATCATATGTTACCTTGCAAGACTCACTTGGGCGGATTAAAGCTGGCTCTTCATGGCTTTGATAGAAGCATTCAGGCTTTCCTGATTGCGTTTTACTTCGCCCATATCAATCTTCATCTGTGGTCTCCTTGTAAATACTGGAATAGATCGAAGCCTTGAAATAGGCTTCTCTCAAATCTCGGTCTATATAATGACTGTCCTTAGCATCACTATACCCTTCTGCAATCACACGCTTGATAAAGAGATGACTAATGTATAGTGGCAGCATATCTAGACGCATGCCATATGGATAGACATGACCGATGTAATCAATATAAGCTTGATCATCCAGCTGGACACGACGGCCTACTAATAGTGCGTACAAATCCAGATCTTCTGAGAAATTTAATTCTTTTGAACTATATTCAAAGAGGTAAAGTTAGTTACTGTCTATTTATAATAAAACAGTCCAACCCTCTACCTTAATTAAGTGTTATAGAAATTTGAACTGCTTGTTTTCATTATTTCAAGTTATCTTCAAATATTATGATGCCCTTCAACTTCTTCCTTCACTTCATTGTACCATTCCATGAAAATATCTTCAGGAGTTAGTGAGTCAGAATTTGAATAAAAAATTTCATAAGAATATTTAGCATTAGCTTTTTTATTCACATTATCATATACCAATTTCAGTTGAGTTGGAGCTTGTTTTTTATCCTCTTGAAATAATATTATAAATCGCTCTAAGTCACTTATTCCAATTTCTAAATATTGAAACATTCTATCTTTTGTTAAATTTTCTATACCAAGCTGGTCTAGTTTATTTATCGTATATACTTTGTTATCTTGAACAAAAAAACTGTTAAAAGATAAGGAATTATTCTCGTAAGAACCGTATATGTATACAGTATAAATTTTATCTTCTGTTAGTTCAAGAGCTAAACTAATCATATCTGTTTGAATTTCGGATAATTTATCTTCAAATATCATGTATATTTACTTCTAATCTACTGATTGATGAATTGTTTTAAATATTCAAAATAGACCTTATCGCATTTGCCTTAATCTTCAACTATATAAACCTGAAAACTTTTAATCATACCGCTAACAACATTTTTTTCAACATCATTTTCCCACCAAGGTAGAACATCTTCTTCCAAAATCTCTAAAAACAATTCTTTGGCAGATAAATCATCTTTCAAGAAGCTATTATAATTTTCAAAAATAAAAGTATATTCTTTAGCTTCTAACCATGATAAGTCAGTTAACCAATCTGTAATAGATGACCAATTATTCACATCAGGAAGGCCTACAATTTTTTCGAGAAAATAGAATAGTTCTTCTTTGTTTTGAATCTGCTGTCCATCAAAATTTGCTACAAAGCCACTGAAAGGCGACAGGTTCCTCAGTTCAAATGCTGATATGTAATGAATTTCATTTTTCATAAATTTAAACCTCTACTCTATTTTTTTAAATGTTTGATAATGATTATCAGTATAGTATACACTGCCATCGCTCCCCCTTACAAACCTCTCTCCATCTCTTCCTTGAGATGGAAGCTTATTATTGACATCAAATTCTTTATACGTGATTGGAGCGCCGTGCTGATCAGTACTCGGCAAAACATTATCAGCATTTCTGAATTTTTTCTCTGCAGCAGTTCCTTGCGTCTGCCCTTTAAAATTACCATCCCATTCCACTTTTGAATATTCTTTATAAGATTTTTGCGCGTTATCAGGTAAATCAGAATAATCTAATTCGGGCAAAACATTATCACCACTTTTAACGGCATCCTTTACCGTATCCGCAGTTTTTCCAATTTCCTTAGATTTCTCAACAGTCTTGGCAGTGTCTGTGACCTTATCTACAGACCTCGCTGTATCACTTACCTTGTCCACTATATTCGCTGCCTTGGCTAGCTTGTTTAGTTTCGCAATCCCGACGAACACC